>CAIVPM010000215.1 GCA_903907815.1 uncultured Chitinophagaceae bacterium
AAGGAAAAGTACATTTTAGTGTAGTAATCCATTTGCTTTTGAGTCAAAGGAGTTACACCGTATAACTCAGAGTATGCATCATTGATTAATTCAAAAATTGCTGTGCCGTATGGTAAAATATCTTTAGGCTTTTTGCCTTTAATTACTTTCAGTTTAAGCCTTCTTTCTACAATAGAAGACAGTTTGAGTAGTCTTTCTGGAATCTCTTTCTCTATATGTATTTTATATTCAACCCAATCTGTATCTTTTCCGTATCCAAGTTTTTCGAAATGAACTGGATAATATGGATAATTATAAATAGAAGCAAGTGTACCTAACTGATCAAATCCATGAATTAAAGTTCCTTCGTGATCCAGATCGGTAAAACCAAGAGGACCATGTACTGCAGTCATTCCTTTTTCTTTAGCCCAGTTTTCAACTTGTTCTATTAATAAACGACTAACATTTTCATCATCAATAAAGTCTACCCAGCCAAATCGAACATACTTATTTTTCCATTTTTCTATGTAGGCATTATTAACAATACCAGCAATTCTTCCTACAACTTTATTGTCTTTATAGGCAAGCCAGTATCTTGCTTCACAGTAATCAAATGCCGGATTCTTTTTACGGTCTAATGTAGCAGCTTCATCAAATCGTAATGGTGGTACAAAATAATTATTGCCTTTGTACAAGTCATATGGGAAATTAATAAAAGCTTTCATTTCGCCTTTAGAAAAGACTTCTTTGATTTGAATACTCATGAAAATAGCTTATTTAATGATATCCAGTTGTTTGGATAAGGTATAAATTTTATCAATAGCTCTATCAATCTGTTCTTTAGTATGCGTTGCCATTAAGCTGAAACGAATTAATGTATCTTCTTTGGTAACTGCAGGAGAAGTAACAGGGTTTACAAAAATTCCTTCATTAAGAAGCAATTTCGATAACTGGAAAGTCTTTATATCATCTCTAATATATATAGGAATGATTGGTGTACAGGAAACGCCTGTATCAAATCCAAGACTATGTAATTTATCAAGAGAATAATGAGTATTTTCCCAGAGTTTAGCTATTCTTTCAGGCTCTCTTTTTGTAATTCTTAATGCAGATAGTGCGCTTGCAGTAGCTGCAGGAGAAATACTTGCACTGAACATTAAAGAACGTGCATGGTGTTTTAAAAACTCAATCACTGTTTTGTTTGCAGCAATGAAACCTCCTATAGATGCAAGAGACTTACTAAAAGTCCCCATAATTAAATCTACATCTTCTGTAAGTCCAAAATGAGAAGCAGTACCGCTACCGTTTTTGCCAATTACGCCCAAAGAATGTGCGTCATCCATCATAATGGTTGCATTATATTTCCTTGCAAGTTCTACAATACCAGGAAGATTTACTATATCTCCATCCATACTAAAAATACCATCAGATGCAATAAGTTTTACTCTGTCTGGCTCACAACCCTGAAGTACTTTTTCAAGAGACTCCATATTGTTGTGCTTATATTTTAGTGTTTTAGCAAACGAAAGTCTGCTGGCTTCCAGAATACAGGCATGATCTAATTCATCTAAAATTAAATAGTCGTTTCTGGATAATAAAGCAGGAATAACACCAATGTTCACCTGAAAACCAGTGCTGAATACTACAGCAGCTTCTTTACCTACAAATTCCGCTAATTCTTCTTCCAGTTGAATATGTATATCAAGTGTACCATTTAAAAAACGTGAACCAGCGCAACCAGAACCATATTTATTTACAGCTTCTATAGTTGCTTTCTTTATTTCAGGGTGATTGGTTAGTCCTAAATAACTATTAGAACCAAACATTAATACTTTTTTACCATTGATAACTACTTCAGTATCCTGATCAGATTCTATTACCCTGAAAAAAGGGTACATCCCCATTGCTTTTAACTCTTCAGCTTTTGTAAATCTGGCAACCTTCTGGTTTAATAAATTTACTTTATTTTCAGAGTTGATATGTTTGTTTGACAGCATCTCCATTCTATATAATCTCAGTTTCAAAAGCTACAAAAGTAAAAGAATTTTATTCCTGACCAATTATAGATTTGCACAAATAGGGATAAAGGTCTACGTTTTCACATTTTTTCAACCTTTTTTTGTAGGATATATATTCTTATCTAAAGAATCTAACGGATAATTGAATTATTTCTCCTCATTATTTCGCATTTCTACACTGGTTTTTCTGCTTCCATCATGACTCCAACCAGGCGGACCAAACAAATACTTCCATTTATCCGAGATAGAAATGTCTTTTCTTGCTATATCTTTTAGTATTGCTTTCCATTCATGAAAGATTATACCATAAGCATTTTCATTCTTTAATGTAGTAGTTAAACCATAATGAATTTGTTGATATTGTTCTTCAGGAAGTTCCTTTTGAAAAGTACCAAAAAGTTTATCCCAGATAATCAGAAACATCCCCATGTTTTTATCAAGATATTTAGGATTGCTGGCATGATGTACTCTATGATGAGATGGAGTAACCATAAAATACTCGAGGAATCCCATTTTATGAATGAGTTTAGTATGTACAAAAATTCCCCATATCTGAGTGGCAGCAAATACAACTAAAATATCAGCAGGCTTAAACCCTGACCATGCTAATGGAATAAAGTATATAAATCTGTATAAGGGTTGAAAAACGGAAGATCGGAATCCTACTGTAAAATTCATTAGCTCAGAACTATGATGCGTTACATGCGACGCCCAGAAGAATCTTATTTCATGATCAAAACGGTGAAGCCAGTAATAAAGAAAGTCTTCCCCAAGGAATAAACATACCCAGTATATCCATCCTGTTTGCCAGTTGATGAGCGATTTACTATAAAAAAAGTTCCATATAACCAGATAACATAATCTAAAAAGTAAATCTACACTGGCATTTAAAACCATTAGATAAACATTTGTAATAGTATCTTTTAAGGTATATAATTTTCTATTAAGTATATTGGAGAGTAAAATCTCTATTAATATTATAATTAAATATAAGGGTGTGGAAAATAAAATTAAAG
>CAIVPM010000216.1 GCA_903907815.1 uncultured Chitinophagaceae bacterium
AAAGTTTGAAGCGTATTTTTTATAAATGCTTTTGATTACTATCTTGACCTAAATATACCTTAGTCCTCAATTTCTTTCTCCACAAATAAGGGTTTTATTAAATAAATAAAGCTAATTTATTATACATTTGATGATTATATAAATACTGAACATGATTGCTGATAAAACAATTCCCGATTTTAGGTTTACGCCAACAATCGATCAGGTAGGAGTAGAAGAAAGGGCTTCGAGGTTTACCAAAAGAAGTATTAAAGCAGAAACGAAACTGAATGGCTTGCTGCTTACCCTGAATATGATAGACCTTACCACACTGGAAGGAAAGGATACCGATGGTAAGGTAAAACAGCTTTGCTATAAAGCGCAACATCTGCACGATGCATATCCTGGTCTGCCTACTGTGGCTGCAGTTTGTGTGTATCCCTCCATGGTTAGGGTAGCAAAGAAAGCCGTGGGCGATTCGGGCATTAAAATAGCCTCCGTAGCTACTGCATTTCCGAGTGGTCAGGCTTCGCTGAAAGTGAAGATAGATGATACAAAGTTTGCTGTGAACGAAGGTGCCGATGAGATAGATATGGTGATTAGCAGGGGTAAATTTTTGCAGGGAGAATACAATTTTGTATTTGATGAAATTGCTACCATAAAAGAAGCATGCGGTACTGCAAGATTGAAAGTGATACTGGAAACAGGCGAACTGGTTACCTTAGATAAAGTACGCCGTGCAAGCGATATAGCCATGTATGCGGGTGCCGACTTTATTAAAACATCTACTGGTAAAATATCGCCCGCAGCTACTATGCCTGTTACGCTGGTAATGCTGGAAGCTATCAGAGATTTCTATTATAAAACGGGTAAGATGATAGCGATGAAACCTGCGGGAGGCATCTCTAAATCTAAACTTGCATTGCACTATCTGGTGATGTTGAAAGAAACACTGGGAGATGCATGGATGAATAATGAATGGTTCCGTTTTGGTGCAAGTAGTCTGGCGAATGATGTACTGATGCAACTGGAAAAAGAAAGGACAGGCGTTTATCAGAGTTCGAATTATTTCTCTATCGACTAGGAAGGTTCAAGGGGTTTAAAAGGTTTAAGAGGTTCAAGGTTAATACAGGTTCAATACAGTTCAAGGGGTTCAAAAGGTTCAAGAGTTTCAAGGTTAATACAGGTTCAATACAGTTCAAGGGGTTCAAAAGGTTCAAGAGGTTCAAGGTTAATACAGGTTCAATACAGTTCAAGGGGTTTAAAAGGTTTAAGAAGTTCAAGGTTAAAACAGGTTCAATACAGTTCAAGGGGTTTAAAAGGTTTAAGAGGTTCAAGGTTAATACAGTTAAATACAAATGTTATGGCGAGTATTCATAGATTTGAGGAGATCATTTCCTGGAAAGAAGCTAGAATCCTTAACGGAACTATTGGGAAACTAATTGACGACAACAGATTGGACAGAAACTATAGACTAATATCACAAATAGAAGGCTCTTCAGGCTCGATAATGGATAATATTGCAGAAGGATTTGAAAGGGGAGGGAATAGAGAATTTATTCAGTTTTTATACATCGCTAAAGGATCTAGTGGGGAACTTAGATCGCAACTATACAGGGCATTAGACAGACATTATATAAATCAAAATGAGTTCGATGAATTATCTATTCACTCAATGAAAATAAGTAATATGATTCAAAGCTTTATAGGATATCTTGAATCATCAGATTTAAAAGGTGTTAAGTATAAGAACTGGAACGCTCCAACGTCTTAAACCTTTTGAACTATTTAAACATATTAAACTAAAAACATGGCAAAAGCTATTGCAAAAAAGAATACAACTGCTAAGAGTGCTGCTCCTAAAAAGGCGGCTCCTGCTGTTAAGAAAAATACTATTAAACTTTCTTTTGATACACTTCATTATGCACCTGCTCCGGAAAGTAAAAGCAGTGCAAAGATTGATGCTCAGTACAACTTATTTATCAATGGTAAGTTTGTAAAATCGCAGAGTGGTCAGTACTACGATACTATCAATCCTGCTACTGAAGAGAAGATAACTTCTGTGGCTGAAGGGAATGCAAAGGATGTGGATATTGCAGTAAAAGCTGCCAGAAAAGCATACGAAGGTGTATGGGGAAAGATGCCTGCAAAAGAAAGAAGTAAATATATTTATCGTATAGCCCGCATGATTCAGGAAAGGGCCAGAGAACTTTCTATAATAGAAACACTGGATGGTGGTAAGCCTATCAGAGAGAGCCGTGATGTGGATGTTCCGTTGGCTGCGAATCATTTCTTTTATAATGCCGGATGGGCAGATAAGTTGTCGTATGCATTTCCAAATAAAAACCCACAACCATTGGGTGTTGCCGGACAAATACTTCCATGGAACTTTCCTTTATTGATGGCTGCCTGGAAAATAGCACCTGCATTGGCTACCGGAAATGCTGTTGTATTGAAGCCTGCAAAAACTACTTCATTAACTGCCCTTAAACTGGCAGAAATAATTCAAGAAGCCGATCTTCCTCCGGGTGTGGTAAACATCATTACCGGTAATGGTTCTTCGATGGGTATGGCGTTGGTAAATCATCCAGATGTAAACAAGATTGCCTTTACTGGTTCTACCGATGTAGGTAAAGTAATTCAGAAAGCAATTGCTGGTACCAATAAAAAACTAACCTTAGAGTTAGGTGGTAAGGGTGCTAATATAATCTTTGATGATGCTGCATTAGATCAGGCAGTGGAAGGCATTATTAATGGTATATTCTTTAATCAGGGACATGTTTGTTGTGCAGGTTCAAGACTATTTGTGCAAGAGTCTGTATACCCTGAAGTGCTTAGAAAATTAAAAGATAGAATTGCTACTTTAATAGTAGGTGATCCTTTAGATAAGAACACGGATATTGGAGCGATTAACTCAAAACAACAATTAGATACTATTCAAAAGTATATCAATATTGGTAAGAAAGAAGGGGCTGAAATAATTGAAAGCACTTGTGCTATGCCTAAGAAAGGATTCTTCTGCAGACCAACTTTATTTACCAATCTTGCTCAATCAAGTAGATTAGTTCAGGAAGAAATATTTGGGCCAGTACTTACTATTCAAACTTTCAGAACGGATGATGAGGTAATAGAAAAAGCAAATAATACACCATTTGGTT
Organism: uncultured Chitinophagaceae bacterium; assembly: GCA_903907815.1. Lineage (GTDB taxonomy): Bacteria > Bacteroidota > Bacteroidia > Chitinophagales > Chitinophagaceae > CANFLJ01. Next base: position 3,138 of record CAIVPM010000216.1, read on the forward strand.
TAAGTGCTGGTGTATGGACCGATAAAGGATCGAAAGTATTTAATATGACTACCAAACTTAGGGCTGGGGTGGTTTGGGCAAATACCTTTAATAAGTTTGATCCTACTTCGCCATTTGGAGGATATAAAGAAAGTGGTTTTGGAAGAGAAGGTGGAATGCATGGATTGGCAGCGTATTTGAGGGTTTAAGAGGTTTAAGAGGTTCAAGAAGTTTAAAGTTAATACAAAATACATGGGTATATTTACTTTAAACAGTTATTACACGAAATAAATATATTAACATGAAAAGAGTAGAAGTTTTGAAGACTTACAAAATATATATTGGAGGACAATTTCCTCGTACTGAATCGGGCAGATATTATATAGCTAAGAATAAGGCAGGAGAGCCTTTGGCTAATGTTTGTCTTTGTTCCCGTAAAGATTTTAGAGATGCAGCTGTAGTTGCCCGTGGAGCCTTTGGCGGATGGAGTAGCAGAGCTGCTTTCAATCGTTCTCAGATACTCTACAGAATAGCAGAAATGCTGGAGTGTAGAAAAGCACAGTTTATAGAGGAGCTGATAAAACAAGACGTTGCTCCTGCTCAGGCAGAAGAGGAAGTATTGTTGTCGATAGATAGATTGATTTATTATGCAGGATGGTGTGATAAGTTTCAACAGGTATTTAGTTCGGTGAATCCTGTAGCATCATCTTACTTCAATTTTTCGGTTCCAGAACCAACTGGAGTGGTAAGTATTATTGCTCCACAGGATACTTCTTTAATTGGTTTAGTATCGGTTATTGCACCGGTAATTGCTGGCGGTAATACCTGTATTGTTTTAGCATCGGAAACCAAGCCTTTATGTGCGGTTACTTTTGCTGAAGTACTTAACTCTTCCGATTTACCTGGAGGGGTTGTAAATATTCTTACTGGTAAGCCATCCGAGTTGGTAAAATACTTTGCCGATCATATGGATATTAATGCAATGGTATATTGTGAGAAAGATGAGGCTACAAAGAAGCTGATACAAGAAAAAGCAGTGTTGAATGTTAAGCGTGTTTTCTGTTATGATAAGATAGACTGGAATAATGAAGCGGAAGGTCAATCTCCTTACTTTATTCTGGATTCACAAGAAATAAAAACTACCTGGCATCCGATAGAAAATATTGGGGGTGCTAAATCTGGGTATTAGTAAATTGTGAGTTGTGATAAACGTGAGGAGTTCAAATAAAAAATAATAAAGATGTTGGGTAAAATAGGGTTCTTCTTTTTATGTTTAATAATATTATCTAAAGCTTCATTTGCCGGTGATTCTATTGTTGTAAAAAAAGATCCAAGGTTTGATATACTTACACAAAAACAGGTTTCTATAAATAAGCGCAGTTCTATGATGACTAGTGCTGGAATGTATAAAGGATTCCGGATACAGGTTATCAGTACGAATAAAAGAGATGAGGCGTTTAAAATAAAAGCAGAGCTGTTGACTCGTTTTCCAGGAGAGAAAGTATATGTATTATTTCAATCACCTGCTTTCAGAGTTAGGATAGGGAATTTCCTAAAGAGACAGGATGCTGAAAAGTTTCGTGCACAGTTAACAAAGCTATATCCTCAGGGATGTTATATAGTAGAGGATGGAATAGAATATACGCCACCTAATGAAGATGATGCAACTGGACAGTAATGTTTGTTTGAGGTAATAAGTTGTAAGTCTACCCTATTAATGATTAATAAAATGGTATTTGTATAAACTTAAAACTTAGTACTTAATACCTACTACATAAGTAAGAAATATTGTATGATTCAAGAAAAGATAAAGTCGCTTTCAAAGCAATACCTACATGAATTTATGGATGTTCGTCATCATATTCATGCAAATCCGGAATTGAGTTATAAAGAGTTTAATACCTCCGCTTTTATCCAACAAAAACTAACTGAGTTTGGAGTTCCATTCGAGGTAAAAGCAACCACTGGTGTGGTAGCGATTATCAAAGGAAAAAATCCTGATAAAAAAGTAATTGCATTAAGAGCTGATATGGATGCTTTGCCCATTCAGGAAGAAAATAATGTTACTTACAGATCAACAATAGAAGGAGTAATGCATGCTTGTGGTCATGATGTGCATACTACCTGTTTATTAGGAACTGCAAAGATTCTAAATGAGTTGAAAGCTGAATGGGAGGGAACTATCAAGCTTATCTTTCAGCCAGGGGAAGAAAAAAATCCTGGAGGTGCAAGTATATTAATTCGAGAAAAAGTATTGGAAAATCCTGCTCCTACCAAGATAATTGCTATGCATGTAAATCCTTCGCTGGATTATGGTAAGTTCAGTTTTAGAAAAGGAAAAGTAATGGCCAGTGCAGATGAAATATATATGACTATTAAAGGGAAAGGTGGACATGCAGCAGCACCACATCTTACTCAGGACATCATACTGATTGCATCGGAGATGATTGTTTCCTTGCAGCAGGTAGTTTCCCGGAATGCAAATCCATTGATACCTTCAGTACTTTCATTCTGTTCTTTTCAGGCGGGTAATGCTACCAATATAATTCCTTCTGAAGTAAGGTTGATGGGAACCTTTAGGACACTGGATGAAAACTGGCGCTATAAAGCTCATGAAATAATTCATCATCATGCAAAGGGTTTAGTAGAAACACTTGGGGCTGAAATAGATATTAAAATAGATATTGGTTATCCTTGTGTAATTAACGATGATGAACTTACCGAAATGGCCTGGAATTTTGCCAGAGAATATATGGGTGAAGAAAATATTGAAGAAACAGAAGTAAGAATGGGTGCTGAAGATTTTGGCTATTATACCCAACATATACCAGGTTGTTTCTTCCGTTTGGGAGTAAGAAATGAAGCAGAAGGAATTGTTCATAATGTACATACTCCTACCTTTAATATAGATGAACGTGCAATAGAATATGGAATAGGAATGATGAGTTGGTTGGGAGTGAGTGTGGATTAAGGAAGGCAAAGAGGCAATAGTAATACAAATACAAGTTTATACAAAAGAGGTCGAATGATTATCATTCGACCTCTTTTTATTTTAACATGAAACTTATTAAACCTATTGAACTCTTTGAATCTTTCTAGCTATTTACGAATGTTCCTTTTGAAGCATGTTTTACTTCGCTGTATTCTTTTGCTGCAGCAATAAAACTAACAAACAAAGGAGCAGGTGCTTCTACAGTACTCTTAAGTTCTGGATGGTATTGTACTCCTATAAAGAAAGGATGATCTTTAAGTTCTACTATCTCTACAAGTCCTGTTGCCGGGTTCTTTCCGCTTGCTATTAAGCCTGCAGATTCCATTTGTTCAAGATACTCATTGTTGAACTCATAACGATGGCGATGGCGCTCATTTATTTCTGTTCCATGATAAATACTTTCTGCAAGAGAGCCCGGTAAAATAGTACATGGATAAGAACCAAGACGCATGGTACCACCCATATTGGTAATCTTCTTTTGCTCTTCCATCATACTGATAACAGGATTGGTAGTATTAGGATTCATTTCGGTAGAATGTGCATCCGTTAAACCCAGTACATTTCGAGCAAATTCAATTACGGCCATTTGCATACCCAGACAAATACCAAAGAATGGCAGTTTGTTTTCACGGGCATATTTTACTGCTATTATCTTTCCTTCTATTCCTCTTAATCCAAAGCCTGGTGCTACCAATAAGCCATCCAGTAATTCTAATTTGTCAGCCACATTTTCAGCAGTAATAAATTCGCTATGAACATTTACAATATTCACTTTCACTTCATTCATAGCACCTGCATGAATAAAGCTTTCCAGAATAGATTTATAAGCATCCTGAAGCTCCACATATTTACCAATAAGTCCGATGGTGATTTTGCTTTTAGGATACTTTAATTTATCAAGGAAACCTTTCCATTTATCTAAATTAGGTTCGCCATATCCTGTAAGATTAAGTTTCTTCAGACAGATTAAATCCAGTTTCTCTCTCAACATCAAAACAGGTACTTCATAGATGGTGGAAGCATCCATTGCTTCTATTACCGCTTCTGTTTTTACATTACAGAACTGTGCTATTTTCTTTTTAATATCATTCGATAAAGGCTCTTCTGTTCTACAAACAAGTACATCGGGGTGCACTCCGTTCTCGCTTAGCATCTTTACACTATGCTGTGTAGGTTTTGTTTTAAGTTCTTTAGCCGCTTTCAAATAAGGAATTAATGTCAGGTGAATTACCATTACATCTTCTTCCGGTAATTCCCAGGTAAGCTGACGAACAGCTTCTACAAAAGGAAGACTTTCTATATCGCCCACTGTTCCGCCTAATTCGGTAAGGATTACATCGAAGTTTTTGTCTTTACCCAACAACAACATTCTTCTTTTAATCTCATCTGTTATGTGGGGAACTACCTGTACTGTTTTCCCTAAAAACTCTCCTGCTCTTTCCTTATTGATTACTGTCTGATAGATTTTGCCAGTGGTAACATTGTTAGCCTGAGAAGTAGGAATGTTTAAGAATCTTTCGTAGTGACCAAGATCCAGATCGGTTTCTGCGCCATCATCGGTTACAAAACACTCTCCATGCTCGTAAGGGTTTAATGTTCCTGGATCGATATTGATATAAGGATCAAATTTCTGGATAGTACATCTTATTCCTCTTGCCTGCAATAGTTTTGCCAGACTTGCCGCAATGATTCCTTTTCCTAAACTACTCGTAACACCACCGGTTACAAAAATGTACTTTGCCATATAATAAATTACTAATTGTTATACACAATAAATCTTAACCAGCAATGAAATACAGCCAAAAAGACAGCATTTGCACTGCTAAATCCTATTAAAAAACTTGACCTTGGGAAATAAAAAGAGACACGAAATGTTCTCAGAGGTCGTACAAACCTACAGTAAAAAGATTGATTGAAAAAATGGTGGGGGTAAAAAATATTTATTTGAGTGGATAAAAAGTTGGTAAGTAAAATTTTCTGAATGAAAATTGAAATAATTGAATCATCAATTAAGAAAAATAACTATTCTCTTTCAAAATTGTATTCAGTTTAAATGTATTAATGTCAAGTAGTTACCATAAAATCATTTTGTTGAATGAAATAAATTATTTCTTGTACAGAAAAATCATTTTATCAAATGAAAATAATTTATTCTCCTACCAAAAAGAAAAATTATCATACAAGAAAAACTTAATCTTGAACAATAGAAGGGTATTCTTCAATAAGTACATTGTATATCGTATGAGAAAACTATTTTCTTGTTCAAGAAAGTATTATTGTTATACAAGAATTACTTTTTCTTGTTCGAAATAGGTTTAGTTCTGTACAAATTGATTTTGTAAATGAACTATATCGCTTAAAAATAGTAATTCTTAATATAGAATTAATGTATAAAATTCATCCTTTATCATCACTAACAAGACATTTGCAACGCTGGTTTTAATGATCAAAATCAAAAACAGTAGTTTTCTCATTTTCAAAATCCGGCCTCTATCTCTATGGGGGCTTTTTTATTTAACAAATTCTACTGCTAATTCCTTATTGCTAATCGTTTATTTTGCTAGTACATCATTTTGAATATAATGATGGCAAATATTAATTTTAAAGGAACAAGGATTACATGAAAAGAATAATCTTCTTTTTTATTGGCTTAATAATTAGTGCAGTTCTTATTATTTCCTGTAGTAAGGAATATAGTCTGGAAAATATTTCTAATGTAAACAATGAAGCATTGGGAATTTTGCCTGCCGATTCTGTAGGTTTATGTAGCAAGGCTTATATAAATGGAACATTTTATACTGGTGCTTCATTAGATAATTCTAATTATGCGCTGATAAATGTAAATGTGGCTTCTGTAGGTAAATATATTATTACCACCAACGTTGCTAATGGCTTTTATTTTAAAGATTCTGGATACTTTAGTAAAACTGGGTTACAACAAATAGAGCTAAAAGGGTATGGTATACCAACTGTTCCAGACACAACTCAATTTGTTTTTTCTTTTGGCAATAGTTCCTGTTCCTTTGCAGTTAACAACGTAATTGATACTACCACAGGGCCTAAAAATGCTTACTTTAAACTGGTAGGTTTACCTTCTGCTTGTAGTAATATTCTGGTATCTGGAAATTATAAAGTGGGTGTTGCAGTAGATACAGGGAACTATGTAATTGCGCAGGTAAATGCTATAACAACGGGGGCGTATTCTATCAATACCAATATAATAAATGGGTATAGCTTTTTTACTAATGGCTTCTTTACTCAAAAAGGTATTCAGTCGGTTAAAATTCCTGCAATGGGAACTCCTCAAAAAACCGGGTTCAATAATTTTTCGCTAATTGGCAGTACTGGTAACTGTAATTTTACTACTAATGTAAAATAGTAGTGGCCTTATTTCTCGCATAATTTTTTCAGTTTATATTGGGTGATATCTTCCACTTTGCTATAAATATTTATAGTGATTATTTTATTTGTTTACTTATTTTGTAAGAAAATATTTTTAAAATCGTATAATATTTGATAGAAATAAGATAATTTACAATTGAAAAACCATTATTTTAGTAAAACTTTAAACCTTTTCGATTTAACAACCCTTTAATTTATCAAAAATAAAATTAACTTTACCGCTTGTGTCACATAGACAACGTTTTTACTATTTAAAGTATCTACAGTTGTTTGACAAAATTTAATTTGTAAATTAGGCTTAGTACAATAATATTGCTTTTGGTGAATAATGGATTAATCCAGTAAAATAATACTGGGCATGGAAGTAATATTGGTATTATATTTTTAATATTAGAATAAAGAAATTAATGAAAAATAGAAGGTTACTAAGTGTTTGTTTCTTTAAAGCGTATGCTTTAATTGTTACTATTTTAATAGCGAATCTGGCAATATCTCAAACTCCACCTCCTAATCTTGGATTTGAATTCAATAATCTGACCAATTGGAAATGCTATACTTCAAACAGTTCAATAAGTCCGCTAATACCTTCTAGCGTTACTACTGTTTGTACAACACCACTTTCAGGGTACAATACTACTTATAGCGCATTATTTACAAATTCCTATCTATCTCCTGGTATTGCTAATAAAGTTGGTAGACAAAGAGTTACCTCTGCCAATCAAAAGGTAGATGTTTATGGTAAATTCCCTGTAGTTTGTCCATTAAACGGTGCTGGGAAACATTCTTTAAAATTAGGTAACGACTCTTTATCCAGCGTTTGTCAGGGAGTTAGTTATAACATAAATATTCCTAAAGGGCAGAATAAATATAAAATAGTTTTTTATTATGCTATTGCTATTGAGGATCCTGGAACAGGTGTTCATGAATGTTGGGAAATGCCTTTTTTCAATGTAGTTGCTTTTGATGCATCTAATCAAAGTTCTATAATTCCTTGCTCACAACTTAGTGTTGATATTTGTACTGTAAAAAACGATGCTACTCTTTTTGGAAACTGGCATAGATCTACTGTTTTGGCAGGAGGTTTTGATTCGGTTTATTATACCGCCTGGACTCCTGCTACAATCATAGCAAAAAACATGGGCGGAAAAACATTAACTCTTCGTTTTTTAGCTTCAGGATGTAGTCCTAACTTTGGTGCTTGTGGTAATGGTAGCCCTGGTAGCCATTTTGGTTATGCTTATGTCGATTTTGATACAACAGCTGCTGCTATTAATGGAGATTCACTTCGCTATTGCCCTAAAGATACTTGTTTTACTTATACACCACCGCCAGGATACAAAGGATATTATGTGTACGATAGTACTACCAAACAACCATTAGGTTTAGATACAAACCATGCAGTAAGTTCTACTCCTAAAATTACCATGTGTGGCAAAAAAATGCCGAAGCCTAAATCTACCATGATGGTTGTTCTTACACCGTATAATGGTTTTGGTTGTGTAGATACCCTTTATTATTACATGGATACTTTTCCTACGCATATACTGCCACCAATTCAATCTCTTCATGATAGTATTTGTGTTGGAAGTACCATGACACTTACTAATGCTACTGCTGGAGGAGTATGGGTAAGCGATAGTGTTAATTTAGGAACCATAAATAGCGCTGGACTTTATGCCCCTTTAAAAGGTGGTTGGGATATTCTGGAATATCGTGCAAAAAATATCTGGGGCTGTCCTGATACAACAAGCAAGCCTATTTTTAATATTACTTCTAAGTTTGCGCCACCTATATCTGGAGATTCAGTGGTTTGTCAATACCATACAATTCCATTATCGAATTCGTTTCCTGGAGGAACTTGGATTAGCTTAAATACTTCAGTTGCAACTGTAAGTTCTACGGGGGATGTTTCTGGACAAACACCGGGTATAGATACTATTAAATATGTAGTTGTAGCGGGTGGTTGTTCCGATACCGTTTATAAAGCTATAACCGTTAATCCTGGGCCACAAATTTCAACAATTACAGGTTTGACTAATACTTGTGTTGGTAAAATATACTCCTATACAAACACAGCTCCAAACGGTGTTTGGTCCAGTTCAAATAATAATGTTGCCAGCATTAATCCTACTACAGGTGTTCTAACTACTAATGTTTCTGGAAATACAATTATAAAATATGTAATTACCAACCTCAGTGGTTGTAGTGATTCATCTTCTCTTACCATTAATGTAAATCCTAACCCAGTAATTGGTCCAATTAGTGGTAGTGATAGTTTTTGTATAAGAGTAATTTCTCAATTTGCCGATGCTACCAATAGTGGTGTATGGACAACTACAAATCCTGCAGTAGCATCTATAGACAGTGTTTCAGGAATTTTCCTTACCCATCAATTAGGTAATGATACTGTACGATATACTGTTACAACAACTATGGGTTGTGTAGATTCTGTTTCGAAAGCTTTTTTTGTAAATCCTACTCCTAAGGCTGGGCCAATATATGCAACCAATCAGTATATCTGTGTTGGTGATACTTTAAATCTTTCTGATACTTCCGCTGCTGGTGTTTGGGCAAGTGCAAATCCTTCAGTTATTTCTGTAAATCCAATCACTGGTTTTGCTACAGCATTAACTTCTGGTTATGCACCTATTAGTTATATTGTAACCAATAAAAATGGTTGTGCAGATACTGCTTACATTAATTTATTTGCAAATGCATTGCCTCCTTCAACACCTATTACTGGTAACTTTAATATTTGTATAGGTACTACTACTTACATGAATAATTTTGTAAAAGGTGGTGTATGGAGCAGTGGTAATTCAAGCATAGTTACTATCGATAAGTTTGGAGCTATTACTGGGATACTGTCAGGATCGGCATATATATATTATACGGTAACAAAAGCAAACTGTACTACTAAAGATAGTATTCAGGTGGTTGTATCTACTACACCTGTTATTGCTGCTATTACCGGGCCTAAAGTGGTATGTTATAATCAAACAATTAATTTAGGTACTACATCAACTGGTGGTGTATGGCAATCTATAACACCAAGATTTGTTGGTATTGATGCTTTTGGTAACCTTACTGGATTAGCTCCAGGAGTTGGCGTTATAAAATATACGCTTACAAATACCAATGGTTGTTTCAGTACATTATTGGATACAATTACTGTGAATAATCTTCCAAAAATTGCTTCTATATCTGGTCGTAAAGATGTATGTGTAGGGCAACAAGTGGTAGTAAATACAATTCCTACAGGTGGTATATGGTCTATGACTAATACTTCTCTTGCCAGCATTAATCCAGCTAATGGAACTATTGCAGGATTAGTAAGGGGGCAGGACACGGTTAAGTATGTTTATACTGATGCTAATGCATGTACTGATTCTGTGTTTGCATCATTCGTTGTAAACCCATTACCTTCTATAGCGCCAATAACGGGGAACAATAATATTTGTATTAATTCTATTGCAGTATTAACAGACTCTGTACCAAGAAAAGGAGTATGGGAAACCACCGATTCTACTATTGTTCAGGTAACGTTTGATGGTGTAATCAGAGGTATAACTGCAGGTACTGCTACAGTACGTTATGTAGTTATTTCTAAACAGGGATGTGCCGATTCTGTTGGTACTCCGGTGAAGGTAAATGCGCTTCCTGTTATCAATTCAATTACAGGTCCTTCGGTAGTTTGTGTAAATGATTCTATTTCTTTAACTGCTACTGCAACAGATCCGGGTGCATGGTCTGTTATGGATAATACTATTGGATCAATAAATGCCGTAACCGGAACCTATACGGGTGTTTCTGCTGGTATTGATAGTGCAATTTATACTGCTACTAATGGTATTGGATGTTCTAACAGAGCTGCTCACTTAATAAAGGTTAATCCATTGCCATTTGTTGATTCTGTTCAAGGTAATTTCTCTCCAGTTTGTGTGAAGGATAGTGTTCATTTATATAGTAACACGCAAGGTGGTGTATGGACGAGTGTTTCTCCATTGTATGCAAGTGTTGATTATACTACAGGCTGGTTAACTGGTTTGAAAGCGGGTTTAGCTGCTGTAAGGTATACATTAACGAGTGGATACGGTTGTAAGGATAGTATAGATGGATATATATTAATAAAAGGTAGACCAATTGTAAACTGGGCATTGCTTAAAGATGTTTGTCTGCCAGATGGAGTTGCTACCTTTAAGAGTATATCAATTCTTCCATATGATCCTAATCCGGTAACATACCTGTGGGACTTTGGTGATACTTTAAATAAAGCTACATCCGATACAGCTGTTACTACCCACAGATTCTTCCCTCCGATATCTGCAAGTGGTTATAATATAAAACTTACTGTTACTTCAAATGGTTGTCCGGCTGATTCTACTATCTGGTTATCGCCTACCCATATACATGCACAACCTAAAGCACCATTCATTACGGATCCTGCTCCACCGGAAGTTTGTATTGGATCTATTATTAAGTTCATAGATGCTGGATTTGTTTCCAATACAAGAGACTCATTATCTATCTGGTATCTTGGTGATAATACTATAGATACAGCATTTGTACTGGATTATCAATATGCATATCCTACTACTTACTGGGCATATCATAGAATAATAGATAAGTACGGTTGTTTAAGTGATTCTTCTGGAATACTGGTAACTATAGATACTTTCCCTACGCTGTATACTGGTACCAATAATTATATACTGGTTGGTGATTCTGCTATTTTGAGTCCTGTAATAAGTGGTAACATTATCAGTTACAACTGGACACCAAATGTGCCAAGTAATTATTTGAACAACACTACAATCGCTAATCCGGTATGTACACCTCAGGGTAATGTAACTTATTTGGTAAGTGTAACAGGAGCTGGAGGAAATGCAGGTACTGCGGGTTGTACTGTTTCGGATAGTTTGAGAGTGATTGCTTTAGCACCATTCCACATGCCTAATGCATTCTCGCCTAATGGAGATCCTTATCATGAAACATTTGATGCTGCTGACTTACATCAATATCCTGATGTAGAAGTGAAGATCTTTGATAGAACAGGACAGGTTGTATTCTCCAGCACTGGTGGTAGCTATAAACCATGGAATGGTAGATATAATAATAGTGGTCAATTATTACCTGTTGGTATTTACTATTACGTTATTAAGAGAGGACAGAACCTTCCTGTAATAAGTGGAGGAGTAACTATCTTTAGATAAGCAAAATGCTTTATGCGGAACGCTAAACGCATAATAAAGCTACTATATTTTAATAAAGGCATTCTTCTTAGTATATATAACAAGAAGAATGCCTTTATTTTTATTGAGAAAACTGCGTTCTGTATTAAGTGTTTAGCGTACTACACGTTTATACCGCCGCTAACTTCTATTCTTTGTCCATTGATCCACTTAGCATCTTCGGTACAAAGGAAGGCCACTACACTACCTATATCATCGGCATTGCCCACTCTTCCTAATGGGGATAAGCTGCTTAACATTGTTTTGAACTGTGGATTGTTTCTGATCATAGCGCTATTAAAGTCTGTTTCTATAGGGCCAGGTGCTACTACGTTTGCTCTTATACCTTTAGCGCCAAGTTCTTTAGCAAAGTACTTAGTAAGGATTTCTATAGCGCCTTTCATAGATGCGTAAACAGAATAACCAGGATTGGCAAAACGTGTAGTACCACTGGAGATATTTACAATACCTCCACCTTCGTTCAGGATAGGTAGCAGCTTTTGAGTAAGGAAATAAACGCCCTTGTAATGAACATTCATAAACTCATCGAAAATAGTTTCTGTTACTTCGGCAAAAGGAACTGTTTTACCCATACCCGCATTGTTTATGAGGTAGTCGAAATGAGTAGTATTGAAATTGTTTTTCAATGTGCCTTTAACTGCTTCAACAAAAACATCTAAGGAATTAAAGTCGCTCATATTTAAAAGAAGTGCAGTGGCATTTCCTCCCAGTTCTTTTATGGCAGCAACAGTTTCCTGCGCCATTGCTTCATTGGTATTATAAGTAACTATAACATCGAGGTTTTTCTTTGCCAATGATAAAGCCATATCCTTGCCTAATCCACGGCTTCCACCAGTAACAATTGCTATCTTTTTCATATAAATATTTATTGCAAATCTAAGTACTAATGGATTAGCGAATTGAATACGAATACAAAAACTAAAGCCTAAAAAAAGAAAAACTAAAGAGGGGAGGAGATAATTAGCGGTTTCGTGAATTAATGGATTAAAGAATCTGTATTTAAACTACTTCTTCTATCACTTCTTCTTCCAATGCGGCTGCTCTATCCTGCTCTTCTCTTATAAATCTTTCTATTCTTTCTATTTGTTTTCGACCGTTATTGAATTCATCAAAGAGATAGGTGGGTACAAACAGGGCTACTACAATAGTAACAGAGTAGCTGAGGTAAGGATCGTAGATGGCATTGATAATACACACTATTATAAATGCAAAAAAGCCTATTAATGAATAATAGTGAACCTGTTTTAGTTTTAACAGACTACCATTATCTACAAAACTTCTTTTGAAAGTAAAGGTGAGTAAAGGGAGCCATATAAAGTAGAAGAATATCTTTTGAGCAAGGCTTAGATCTTCCAGCATATTGTTGCTTTTATCCTGCTCTTGCTTTTCTGTTATGGCTGTTTTAAATGTTTCAACATCCGTGTAAGTTAGGTTTCTGGTGGATAGTTCCTGCTGCGCAATTGATACTGCCATTGCTGTATGATTACTTTGATTAGCTATTATTGCCAATAGCTCTTCGCTGCTCATCTGGGAATATGTATATTGTAATTCTTCTTTTGTAATCATTATAAAATTGTTGTCTGTTTTTAAAACTATTCCAGACTTAAGAAGTTACAAAAGTAAAACAGTAGAATGAGTTTGTAATCATAATGGAGCTAATTGCATTAATTCGAAACAATTAACGCTGTTTGCTTTTTAGTTTCTCTCTATTTTTCTCTACTCTAAACTTTACTATTCTTTTTATGAGTGCTACAGGCAAAGGTTTATCCAGTGGAAACTGTAC
>CAIVPM010000217.1 GCA_903907815.1 uncultured Chitinophagaceae bacterium
CCCAATTAAAGATTAGATTGGTTAGTCCCAGAAAATAAGAACCGTATGCCCACTTGCTGGTAGCAATTGATTTGTTTCCGCTGATCTTTACCATGAGATAAATAGAGGTGCCATAAATCATTTGATTCCAGGCGCCAACCATGGATCCGTTGGATTTCCATTGTACCGTCATTTCTTTTAAGAAAGTAGCTCGGAACCAATCTATATTCCAGAGGTTTTGTTCTATGAAGGTGAAGAGGAAAAAGAGTATACCAGTAAGCCACATCCATATATATACACTTGTTCTATCGGTATTTACTTTCCAGAATAACCAGAAATGTCTTATAAAAAATATCCAGCCAAATAAGAACAATATATTAATAGCAGGAGGAAACTCCCAATATTCTCTTCCACCGAATTTATTGAAGGAATAACAGATAAAAACAATTATGATGGCTATCATCCATATCGTAATAAATATAGAAGAGAATATCTGTTCTTTCTTTTGTATATAAGGATTGGTAAAACAAATAATACTGGCAGTTGCACCTGTAAGAATCCAGAAGATAGCAGAAGAAACGTGGAAGGGTCTAAGTTGCTGGAAGGGCAATATTTCTTTGTATTGCTCAGGGTACAGAAACGACCAGGCAGCTATTACACCAAATATCAATGCAGCTACTAAAAGTATAAGCGAGAAAGTAAAGTATGTTTTAAATATCTTATTCATGTTAGTCTTTAATTTGATAGCTCCCCAATGGAGATATTTCCTCTTTATTGATTCTGGAATGTCCGCTTTTATCTACCCATATAAGAAAAGCGATTAAGGCATCAATTTCCTTTTGCTCCAGTTTAAAGTTGGGCATTTTAGGAGAACCATTGGTTATAAAAGCCCTTGCAAAAGGCTCTCCTTTGGTAGGATCGGAGATGATATTAGTAATATCTGGCCCCATATAACCGCCTAGTCCGTATAGCTGATGGCAGCTTTGACAGTTTTTTTGCTGCCATATATGGAAACCTTCGGCAGCCAATGGAGTAATTGTTTCTTGTTTTTTATGATTAGTTCCTATACAGTAAATAGTAATAGAATAACTGAGGTAGGAGAGCACCAATAAAATGAATAGGTTTTTAATCATTCAGCAAATCAAAAGTGAGTCGCAAAAGTAATCCTTAGCGGGTCTATAAATAATGACTTATAACAGCTAAAAAAAAAGGGTTATTAGTTTTTCTGCCAAATTGTCTAAGGAGTTAGAAGTTTTCTTTACTAATTATTTGATAAGGTGTACTATTAAACTTGTCAATTTGGCATTGTTTACTTTCCTTTGAACTGATTGGCATTATTATTGCCAAATGAACTCCTTCAATATTTAATTGTTTACTACATAATGAATAATACGTTTAGATTAAGTGACGACTCGGATTTTATGCCCATTATCCCGATTAATGAAAACGATTCGGAGCAGGATAAAGATTTAATTATACCAGATAATATCATCATACTTCCATTAAGAAACACTGTTTTATTTCCAGGAATAGTATTACCAATCACTGTTAGCCGAGATAAAAGTATCAAGGCTGTGAATGATTGTTATAAAGGGGATAAACTGATTGGAGTATTAGCCCAAAAGGATATTTCCGTTGAAGAACCTACCATTGCCGACCTTCATACTATTGGTACGGTAGCTAAAATAGTAAAGCTGATAAAGATGCCCGATGGTAGTACTACTATCATTATACAGGGTAAGAAAAGGTTTTCTATCAAAGAATTCACTGCAGAAGAGCCTTATTTCAGAGCTAATGTGAATCAGTTAGGCGAAGATGAGGTATTGAATGATAATAATTTTGACGCTTATATTTCCTCTATAAAGGATTTAGCTACACAGATTATTCAGCTTTCTCCTAATATCCCTTCTGAGGCTGCTATAATTTTAAAGAACATAGAGAGTCCTTTATTCCTGATCAATTTTGTAAGTACTAACCTGAATAATGAGTTAGGAAAGAAACAGGATTTGCTGGAAACTGATAATCTGAAGACCAGAGCAGAACAACTTACTACTTTACTGCAAAACGATTTACAGTTTGCTGAATTAAAGGATAAGGTTACTTCCAAAACGAGGAGTGAAATAGATAAACAACAGCGAGAATACTTTTTACAACAACAGCTAAAGAGTATTAAAGATGAGCTTGGCGGCGACACCAATGAGCGTGAGGTGGTGGAAATGAAGAAGAAGGGGGAAAATAAGAAATGGAGTGATGCTGCTAAAACGATGTTCAAAACAGGTATTGAGAAGCTGGAAAGAATGCACCCTACCACACCTGATTATTCTGTGGTATACAATCATCTCGATTTAATGCTTGATCTTCCTTGGGAAGATTGCACAGCCGACAACTACGACCTAATTAATGCTAAGAAGGTGCTGGATGCGGAGCATTACGGCATGGAGAAAATAAAGAACAGAATTCTGGAATATCTTGCAGTTTTGAAACTAAAGGGTGATATGAAGAGCCCTATCCTTTGCTTTTTAGGCCCTCCGGGAATCGGTAAAACATCTCTGGGAAAAAGTATTGCGCATGCAATTGGCCGTAAATATACCCGTATCAGTCTGGGCGGTTTGCATGATGAAAGCGAAGTTCGTGGGCATCGTAAAACCTATATAGGTGCAATGCCTGGCCGTATTATACAAAACATCAGAAAGGTAAAGACTTCTAATCCGGTAATGATACTGGATGAGATAGATAAAGTAGGTAACGATCATAGAGGAGATCCTTCTTCTGCATTGCTCGAAGTGCTTGATCCTGAACAGAATCATGCATTTTATGACAATTATCTTGAACTTGAATATGATTTAAGTAAGGTATTGTTTATTGCTACTGCAAACAATATTCAGAATATACAACCTGCACTTCGCGATCGTTTAGAAATCATTGATCTTAGCGGTTATGCAGTTGAAGAAAAGATTGAAATAGCTAAGCGTCATCTTATACCAAAACAAAAAGATGCTCATGGACTGGCGAATGTTAAGTTCAATATGGGCGATAAGGTAATTGAGAAACTAATAGAAAGCTACACCAAAGAAAGTGGGGTAAGAGAACTCGAACGTCAGGTAGCTTCTGTAATGCGTTATGAAGCAAAAGAATTTGCCACAAAGGGTAAAATAGCTGGAACAGTTTCTGTTTCAGATCTGGAAACTATTCTTGGTTCTTCAAGGTATAGCAATGAAATATATAAATCTGTAAATACAACAGGAGTTGCAGTTGGGTTGGCCTGGACCTATGTAGGTGGTGATATTCTTTTTGTAGAAACATTGTTAAGCGAAGGGAAAGGAGAGGTGAAGCTTACTGGTAACCTCGGTAATGTGATGAAAGAAAGTGCTTCAACAGCCTATACTTATTTACAGGCGAATGCCAGAAAGTATGGTATAAATGTGGATGATTTTTCAACTAAGAACGTTCATGTGCATGTGCCTGATGGAGCTGTGCCAAAAGATGGACCAAGTGCAGGTATTACTTTATTGACTGCTATTACTTCAGCTTTTACGGGTAGAAAGGTTAAACCTTATCTTGCCATGACTGGTGAAATTACCTTAAGAGGACAAGTATTGCCAGTAGGAGGAATTAAAGAAAAAGTACTGGCTGCTAAAAGAGCCGGAATAAAAGATATAATCATGTGCTGGCAGAACGAGAAAGACATAAAAGAGATAGAGCCAGCGTATATTAAAGGTATCAGTTTTCATTATGTAAAAACAATGCATCAGGTTTTGGAGATGTCATTGGTATAAAAAGTAATAAGTAATTAAATTAGAATTAGGTTTTAAGTATAATACAGTTTAGGTAGCCGGTTTCAGGTTGCAGATAAATTTTCTGTTATTTGAAACCGGCTTTTTTATTACTATTTTATCCATTATCCATTATCAATTATCTATCAATAGTGCAACATATTATTAAATATTTAATATAATGACATTTATCAGTATTTGTGAGTAAAAACAAAAATATTTTATCAAAAAGTTTTTGTTTATGAAATTGGAACATTATATTCGCACAAAATATTACATTATGTCATTACGTTTTAAAGCAATTACCGACCTGACTGCAGAAGCAGTTGAGTTAAAACAAGTTGGTGCTACTAAAGTTACCGCTATTTTTGGGGAGAACGTATTTACCTTAAAAACAGCAAGACAATATCTCACCGACGATTCCTACAAAAGCCTTGTATCCAGCATTAAAGGCGCTAAAAAAATTGACAGAGCTGTTGCAGGACAGGTTGCCAATGGTATTAAAGCATGGGCTGAAGAAAAAGGAGTTACTCACTATACACACTGGTTTCAGCCATTAACAGGTACTACTGCCGAAAAACATGACAGTTTTTTTACCCTTAAAAGTGATGGTACTGCCATTGAAGAATTTGATGGTGCTGCATTGATACAACAAGAGCCTGATGCATCTTCTTTCCCTAGTGGTGGTTTAAGAGCAACTTTTGAAGCAAGAGGTTATACCGCATGGGATCCTTCTTCTCCGCCATTTATCATGGAAATTGGTCAAGGCAAAACGCTTTGTATTCCAACTATATTTATATCATATACAGGTGAGTCTTTGGATTATAAGGCTCCTTTATTGAAGGCTTTAGAGGCTTTAAATAATGCTGCTGTTGATGTTGCATATTATTTTGATAGAAACATTACCCGTGTTACCCCTACTTTAGGTTGGGAACAAGAGTACTTCTTAGTAGATGAAGGTCTTGCAAATGCACGTCCGGATTTAGTTCAGTGTGGAAGAACCGTATTTGGTGCTTCTCCTGCTAAGGGTCAGCAATTAGAAGATCACTACTTTGGATCTATTCCAGAAAGAGTGTATGCTTTTATGCGTGACTTTGAAACTGAATGTTACAAATTAGGTATTCCTTTAAAAACACGTCACAACGAGGTAGCTCCTTCTCAATTTGAAGTAGCGCCTATATTCGAAGAAGTAGGTGTTGCTGTAGATCACAACAGTCTGATGATGGACATTATGGAAAGAGTTTCCCGTCGTCATGGATTGAAAGTGTTGATGCATGAAAAACCATTTGCTGGTATCAACGGTAATGGTAAACACAACAACTGGAGTATGGCTACCGATACCGGTATCAACTTATTATCTCCAGGTAAAACACCTAAAACCAATCTGATGTTCTTAACGTTCTTCGTTAACACCATCAAAGCGGTTCATGATTATGCAGATGTTCTTAGATCATCTATAGCTAGTGCGGGCAACGATCACCGTCTTGGTGCAAACGAAGCTCCACCTGCAATTATCTCTGTATTTATTGGTAAATATCTTACTAAAGTATTAGAAGATATTGAAAGTAGAGTAGGGGCTAAATTCGACGAACAGGATGAAGCAATATTGAAACTGGATATTCACCGTTCTATCCCTGAATTATTATTAGATAATACTGATAGAAACAGAACTTCTCCATTTGCATTCACAGGTAACAAATTCGAGTTCAGAGCTGTAGGGTCTGCTACAAACTGTGCTAGTCCAATGACTGTATTGAATGTGATTATGGCAGAAACTTTAAAGAAATTTAAAGTAGATGTTGAAGAACTAATCAAAGGTGGAGAGAAGAAAGATATTGCTATCATGCAGGTTATACAACGCTACATTGTAGAAAGCAAGAGCGTATTGTTTGAAGGTGATGGATATAGTGATGCATGGCATCAGGAAGCTGCTAAAAGAGGATTACAGAATATTCCTACCACTCCTTTGGCGCTGGATGCAATGGTAACTGACAAGGCTAAGGCTTTATTTACCAGCAACAATGTATATACTAAACCAGAATTAGAAGCAAGACACGAAATAGAACTTGAAAAGTATATCAAGAAAGTACAGATTGAAGCAAGAATCATTGGTGATTTAGCTTTGAATCATATTATTCCTGCTGCGGTTAAATATCAAAATGATTTATTGGCCAATATCACAGGCTTGAAGTCTGCTGGTTTGCCTGCAAGTTCTTATGATAGTCAATTGACAATTGTTACTGAAATCAGCGAACATATTCAGGTTATCTGCAAGAAAGTAGATGAGTTGGTAGAAGCTAGAAAAGTAGCCAATGCGATTGAACATTCAAGAGAAAAAGCTATTTCTTATAATACAATTAAAGATAACTTCTTTGATACTATCAGATACCATGTAGATAAATTAGAGCATCTTGTAGATGATGATTTATGGACATTGCCTAAGTACAGAGAAATGCTGTTCTTGAGATAGAGAATAGGCAAGAAGGCAATAGTATTACAAGTCTATTTGCATTATTGCTAATTTATATAAGAAGGGTTTGAGTTGTGAAAGCAACTTGAACCCTTTTTCTTTTATATTAATTCATATGTAATTTATATTAGCATTCATTATCAAATTTTCAAATTTGTATTAATTATCAATTTTCAATTTTCCATTTTCAATTAATTTGGGCGCGCCTACGGCCCGGCTATCCGGTTGTATCTTTTTGCCAAATCAGGTTTCTCTTTAAAGAGTAGGAGGGCAAAAAGGATACCCCTGCTATCCGTCGCGCAATACCAAATACCTATAAGGTTTCTAATACCTTATAGGTATTTGGTAACTATTCAAACGATTGGCACTCATCGTCAGACCAGTAACCAGCATTAGATAACGTAAACAAAAACACATTTGGTAGATATGCCATGCATGGTGTCTAATTGGTTGCCTTTGTTGGTGTTCTTCACCAATTATTACAGGAGGCTTAATTTTACCGTTGGTGAAGAACACCAACAGAGGCATAAAACAAGTAGATGGTTTGAAAGGTAGTAATCATTTTACATTAAGGGAAGGGAATATAGCATCGGGAACTTACTATTTGCAAGCAGTAGGAGTGGAAGGAGTTAAACAATTGATGATTGAGAATTGATGATGGAGAATTAGTTGCAGTTGAAGAACAGCTGTAATTACGGACATTTGAATTGAGTATTAAAGTAGTTAGGCTTTAAGTTTTTTAATTTATTACGTGTGTAAAGTTGATGAACTACCAAAATAAATATTTAGATACACTGACAAAACTGTTCGTGTATAAAAACATTCATTTTATTATACTGACAAAACTGTTCGTCTATAAAAATATTTATTTTATTACACTGATAAAACTGTTCGTGTATAAAAATATTCATTTTGTTTCACTGATAAAACAGTTCGTGTATAAAAATATATATTTTGGTAGTTCTCTTAAATTGTATGCGTAATAAAACGAAAATTTTGGTGTTACTGCAAAGTTGGTATTTAGTATTTATTGAAGAATGATGAAGCATATAAAAAAGGATGTTGTGATGTAGAACCTGTTTTTGGAAACATCAAAAGCAATCACCACTTTAAAAGATTTATGCTCAGAGGAAAAGTAAAAGTTACCACTGAAGTAGGACTATTGGAATTAGCGCACAACTTGAGAAAAAAATCACAAAATGAAATGGAAAAAGCTGCATAAAACAGCTCTTTAAAAGAAAAATGATCCAATCAATACAGATAAGTGCTATAATACCATTTATACATATAAGTCAGTCCATTTTATTGAGTCAAAGATGTAGCTAAAAGCACAGGTACTTTTTACTACATCTTCGGTGATTTTTTTAGTA
>CAIVPM010000218.1 GCA_903907815.1 uncultured Chitinophagaceae bacterium
AGCATTTTCACTTACTATTCTATCAGTCAAAGTAGTGTCTGGAAAGGAATAAGAGTCGGGATATGAAATTGTACCATCAAAAAATCGCCCATTGGGAAATGGTTTAGATAACCCTACATCAAAATAATTTTTATTCTTCTTATTTGACAAATACGAAATCGATTCTTTAAAATATGTAAAAGATAAAATTGAAGTAAGCTTTTTATTTTCAATTAATTTCTGAAAGAAATTTTCTTTTATAACTGACTGATTTAAAATCTTAGACATATAAACAAATTCCGACTCAATGCTTTTCCATTCGTTAGTATTATCCCTTGAAATAGTAAATGGATCTAAATTAAATAATACAGTTTTAGGTAACTTATTTTTTTCAACCAACAATCCAGATATAGCTGTAATATCGAATATATTGGCATGAGATACCCCACAATTAATTACAGTATCCTGAGGATAAAAGTCATTTCCAATTTCCATAATTCTACTAGAGCCCAATACCACTCTATCAGGATGAATTTTAATCCCCTTAATTACTTTTTTCTGTAAAATTCTCTCATCATAATTGGATATATTACTTACATTGTGTCTGTTGATAAGGATACCTGCAATACCATCTGTATAACTTTCAGCATTATAAATGTTTGCAGGATCAATTCTATAATTTACCATGCCTATAATTAAACTTATAGGTAATAATGCCAACAATAATTTAAAAATGATTTTTTTCACTAAAATTGAAAATATATAAATTCAGATTTATTAAAAACTCCTAACATTACAAATACAATAATCATAACATAGTAGATACTCCATCTTACTACTTTATTTTTCGTGTTAACTAATTCGAAAAATGTTCTATGCCCCATCCTATAATGAATTATTATTAGTATTGCTATGCTTATTATTGCTATGAAAAAATCAGGCCCTCCTTGATGGAGATACAGTAATTTACTTCTTATGATATGTTTATTCTCTATAATTAAATGTAACTGATTTTTTATATCTCTAAACGCATTTTTAATGATATATATAGCTGTAGTAAAATCTTGAGCCCTAAAAAATATCCAAGCAAATGAAACTAGAAAAAATACATATACCCTGTTTACTACTTTATAAATAAATCCCTTTTCCGTATTTCTTTTATTGAACGTTTTTTTAATGATACTCTCTACAATTAAATATACACCATGAAATAAACCCCAAATAATAAATGTCCAATTTGCCCCATGCCACAATCCACTTAATACAAAAACAATTAATATGTTTCTATAATTAATAATTGATTTTACCCTATTTCCTCCTAATGGTATATATAAATAATCTCTAAACCAAGTAGATAATGATATATGCCATCTTTTCCAGAATTCTGCTAAAGAAATGGCCATATAAGGTTTATTGAAATTGGTCATTAAATGATACCCCATACACTTCGCTGTACCTAACGCGATATCAGAATAACCCGAAAAGTCACAAAAAATCTGAAAAGAAAAAAATATAATTGCTATAATTAAGGGTATACCAGTAAAAGAATGCACATCACCATAAACTTCATTAACAAACATAGAAAGTCTATCTGCAATTACTACTTTTTTAATTAGCCCCCAAGTAATTTGTATCAAACCTTCTTTCATGTTCTGATAGTCAAAGGTTTTAACTTCATGAAATTGATGTAATACATTTTGAGGACGTTCTATTGGACCAGCAACTAATTGAGGATAAAACATCACATAAAGACTATAAATTCCAAAATGTTTTTCAGCTTTTTGATTACCTCTATACACTTCAATCGTATAGCTCATTGCTTGAAACGTATGAAATGACAACCCTATAGGTAATAATATTTCTAGTAAGGGAATCTTATTGTTAACATTTGAAACCTCAAAAAGATGATTAAGATTAATTGCAATGAAGTTATAATATTTGAATACCATTAATATTCCAATATTGGCAACTAAACTAGCTAATAGTAATAATTTCTTCTTATGTTTTTCTTCAGTTTTTTCGATATAAATCCCTGCTATATAATCAATTACTATTGTAAAAAATAGTATTAATATATATATAGGTTTGAAAAACATATAGAAAAAACAGCTTGCTGAAAGCAATAATGCCCATCTATATTTATGCGGAAACGTAAAAAACAGAATAGTAACAATTACAAAAAAAATCGCAAACTCTAATGAATTAAAAATCATCTAACTATTTCTTAATTATTTTTTTCTAGCTGGGTTTCCAAAATAAATACCAGGTAAATGAATATTTTTTGTTACTACAGCCCCAGCTCCAATAACAACATTATCACAAATAGTTACCGGTAATATGGTAGCATTCGATCCAATTGATACATTATTGCCAATAATAGTAGATTTCCATTTTGAAACATCCCCCATTGCTGGTCCACCATCCTCAAACAAATCATTTATAAACATGACACCATGTCCTATGAAACAATTGTTTCCAATAGTAACTAGTTCGCAAATAAAAGTATGTGATTGTACTTTAGTGTTATCTCCAATTGTTACCCTTTTTTGTATCTCTGTAAATGGCCCTATAAAACATTTATTTCCGATGGAACATCCATATAAATTTACTGGATTTACAATTTTTACACTTTCTCCAAAAATGACATCTTCAGTAATTTTAGACTCAAAAATTGTAAGAGAATTATTATTCATCAAAAAATGTATTTATTATAATTATTGAATTTATCTTACAGATTTTGCAGAAGAATAAATTTTATCTATAATTTCTACCGTTTTTAATGCTTCAAAAGCACTAGTAGAAATACTGGCATTATTAGTAAGTACCTGAACAAGATTTTCATAAATCTTATCATGATTACTCATTGACCCAAAATAGTTACCATAATTATTAGGTTTATTACCTTCTGGTAAATTTTCTATTTTATAATCTTCAATATTTTGGTATTCTAATTCATTTAAATATTGACCACCTATTTTAACAGTCCCCTTTTCCCCAAAAATAGTTAAGGAACCTTCCATATTTTTTTGAAAACTATTTACACTATAATTAATAGTCCCAATAGCCCCGTTATAAAATTCAACTATAACTACACCAGTATCTTCAAATTCAATAATACCTTCATGAGAATAGTTTCCAATGAAAGCCTCTGTTTTTTTTATATCACCAACTATCCAGTATAATAAATCAATAAAATGGCTAAACTGCGTATACAAAGTCCCCCCATCTAAATTCTTAGTGCCTTTCCAGGAATTACGATAGTAATCTTCGTTTCTATTCCAGAAGCAACTTAATTGAGCACTATATATTTTACCAAGCCTTCCTTCTTCTATTGCTTGTTTAACAGCTGCAACGGGGGGATTAAATCTATTTTGTTTAATTGCAAATAATCTTCTATTTGCTTTCTCAGCTGCTTTAATCATTTCACCAGCATCATTTACATCAATTGCAATTGGTTTTTCACACAATACATGAAACCCAGCATTTAAAGATTTTATAGACTGCTCGGCATGCAATCCATTTGGCGAACAAATAGATACAACATCTATCCCTTTTTCATTCTCTAATAATTCTTCAATACTATAATATGCTTTAGCTGAATATTTCAAGGCTAAATCATCCGCTTTCGATTTTACAATATCACAAACAGCAACTAATTTTCCATTGTTATTTATATGCTCAGCATGTCTTTGAGCAATTCTACCGCATCCAATAATAGCAAAATTTATCATCTTTTAAATAATATTTTGAGAGGTTTTAAAATACTAATTTCATCAAAAATGGAGATACTCATTTCATATTTATTATGAGGAACAGGTGTTGTTTTAAGATATTCCTGAAACTCTATATCAGTAAATCCTAATTTCTTAAGAACAAACTCATAATCTATATTAAATAGTTCCTTTGGATAAATAGGTGTTCCAAGTTCTTTTATGGCTTCTTCCTTAGTCATCTGACCAGAAAATATCAAATTGGATAAGTGCGCTTTTCGTTTATCAATCTTAAATTTAGTAGGTAAAATGTATCCCTGATAAAACCTTGTAAAAACCGATTCATAATGTTTTCCTCCATAATCGCGCCATTCTAACTCATTTATAATCGTTTTTTTAGCTTCATTTTTTAAATAAGGAATATAATTAAGAATTGGCCAGGATTGAAATGGTTTTGTTTTAGCAACAATTCTTCTTCTTACAGGACTCATCAAAGGATATGATTTTAAAGGAGTGGTACCAAATTTCTGATGTATGTCCCTTAAATTAGATGAATTTTTACAAATCCAACTTGGAGGTAATGTAACTTCCGTAACTACATTTCTTCCATCTATTATATGTTTAATATTTTGTTCTTTACATATAATATCTAAAGCAGAAAATATGGCGATATCCGTTACAGCTTCAATATCAACAACATTAGCTTTAAAATAGGCTAATTGTATATCTTTGAATTCATTCCAATCTATTACATAAGTATATAGATCGAATCCACACTTCTGAACAATATTTTCTATGTTCTTAACAGCTAACTCAGAATTCCAACCATTATCAAAATGAACACAAAGAACTCTTAAACCTGATTGTTTAGCTATATAAGCTAAATAAGTACTATCCACCCCACCACTAACACCTAATATGCAATCGTATTTTTTCCCTTTACCCTCCTTTTTTATTTGACTAATTATATTGTCAAATTTTGCTTTTCCCAACTCACCTTTTAATACTTGAATACTTTCTGCTTTTAAATATTCATAATAATAATTACAGATTCCTTTATCATCGAA
>CAIVPM010000219.1 GCA_903907815.1 uncultured Chitinophagaceae bacterium
ACGACGAGGAAGCATTTTTCCTTGTTCGTTCAAAAACTTCTTTAAGAAGTCAACATCTTTATAATCAACATACTTGATTCCGTACTTCTGAAAACGACAGAATTTCTTTTTAGGCTTTTCTTGTCTGAAAGCCGTCAGGTATCTAACTTCATTTCTAGCTGCCATAATTATGCTTCAGTTTTATCGTGTTTAGGAAATCCGCCATTACGTTTAACATGATTGTACTCTACGGCGTTTTTGTCGAGTTTTGTCATCATGTGTCTCATCACTTGCTCATCACGAAGTAATTGAATCTTCAATTTCTCGTTTAAGTCAGCAGCTGATTGATACTCAAGTATCCAATAAATACCGGTTGTTTTCTTTTGTACCGGATACGCTAAAGATTTTAGACCCCAAGGATTGCTAGCTACAATCTCACCTGCGTGATCTGTGATGAATGAAGAAAACTTCTTTTGAGCATTCTTAAATTCTTCATCAGATAAAACAGGGGTAAAAATCACCATTAATTCGTAATTGTTCATTACCCTTTTTTGTTTTAATTAATAAATTGGTTTTGTCCCATCGGTTTCTATTCTTTCAAACAGAAATTCAGCCAATAACTGAATTGGGGCTGCAAAAGTAAGGGGAAATTATATTCGATGATAAAATATTTATTTGGTGATATGGAATACCGTCCTATATTTGCACCGCGAGATAGAGCAGCGGTAGCTCGTCGGGCTCATAACCCGAAGGTCGGAGGTTCGATCCCCCCTCTCGCAACATACAGAAAGCCCCGCTTAGGCAGGGCTTTTATTTTTTATTGAATTTCAAACCGTCAAACATGAAATCCGGATTTGTAAATATTTTCGGTAAACCAAATGCCGGTAAAAGCACCCTACTAAATGCACTCTTAGGCGAAAAGCTGGCCATTGTTTCCCCGAAAGTTCAGACTACAAGACATAGAATAAAAGGTTTTTTAACTAAGCCTGACGAATATCAGATTATATTTTCTGATACTCCTGGTATCATTGAAGCTAAATATAAGCTTCATGAAAGAATGATGGACTTTGTTAAAAGTGCCCTGGAAGATGCTGATGTTGCATTACTAATAGTAGATGTAAATGATGATTTGACCGATAATGATAACATTTTCCAGAACCTTAAGCTGAAAGTTCCTGCTATTGTTATATTAAATAAGATAGATGTAGCGGAGAATGGTAAGCTGGCAGCAGCTGAAGCATTCTTTGAAAAGCAGCCTTATGTAAAGAAGATTATTAAAATATCAGCGCTCCTCTCCCACCATATTCCTAAGTTGCTAAAAGCAATTGTAGAACTTTTACCAGAGGGTAATCCTTTTTACAGCGAAGACGATTTAACTGATTTACCTACTAAGTTCTTTATAGGAGAAATAATCAGAGAGAAAGCTTATGGTTTATTCAGCGATGAAATTCCTTATCAGCTTACCGTGGTGATTAATGAATATAAAGAGAAAAGCACTTTAATTAAAATACAAGCTGATATAATAGTTAACAGAGAATCGCAAAAGGCAATTATACTGGGCGAAAGAGGACAAACTATTAAAGAACTGGGTACACTTGCAAGAAGAGATATTGAAGCTTTTATTGAACAGAAAGTTTTCCTTGATCTTTTTGTGAAAGTGAAACCTAACTGGAGAAACAGCGAGTTATATTTAAAAGAATACGGATATTAAACTAATTAGCTAATTTGATAATTAGATAATTGAATACAGCATTAGCGAATTAGCGAATTAGCGAATTAACTGATTATTGAAAAATAATATTTAAGAAAGATTACGTTTACAATATATACATGAGTTGAATTAGCACATTAGCAAATTAGCTCATTAGCACATTAAAAAGAAATTATGTCATATACAATAGCAATTACGGGCAGGCCAAATGTAGGGAAGAGTACCTTATTTAATCGTTTATTAGAATTCAGAAAAGCGATTGTGGATGATTTGAGTGGAGTAACCCGCGACAGACAATATGGTGTTGCCGATTGGAATGGTAAATCGTTCAACGTGATAGATACTGGTGGATTTGTACCAGAGAGCGAAGATGTTTTTGAAAAAGAAATACGTAAACAAGTTCGTATTGCTATTGATGAAGCGAATGCCATCATATTTATGGTAGATGTTACTTCGGGCATTACGCCGTTGGATGAAGCCATGGCCGAAATGCTTCGTAAAACAACTAAGCCTGTTTACTTAGTGGTAAATAAGGTTGATAATGGACAAAGAGAACTGGAAGCAAGTGAGTTTTATGCTTTAGGTCTCGATCCTATTTATACTGTTTCCAGTATGAATGGTAGTGGTACCGGCGAATTGCTGGATGCAATTGCAGAACCAATACCTGTGGAAGATGTAGATGCCGAAAGAGGTAAAGAGCTTCCAAAGTTTGCCATTATTGGTCAGCCTAATGTAGGTAAATCTTCTTTACTGAATGCTTTGATTGGCGAAGAAAGAACTATTGTAAGTGATGTGGCAGGTACTACCCGCGATTCTATACATACGCACTATAATCTATTCAACAAAGAATTTATGTTGATAGATACTGCCGGTATCCGTAAGAAGAATAAGGAGAAAGAAGATCTGGAGTTCTATTCTATTATACGTGCTATCAGAGCAATGGATGAAGCAGATGTTTGTTTACTATTAATAGATGCGGACAAAGGCATTACTGCTCAGGATGTAAATATATTTAGTCTGGCTACCCGTAAAGGAAAGGGTATTGCGGTGATAGTAAATAAGTGGGATTTAGTAGCTGATAAATCTACCAATACTGCCCGTGATTATGAGGCGAATCTTAAACGCAAGTTTGCTCCTTTTACCGATGTGCCTGTGGTATTTATTTCGGTAAAAGATAAGACCCGTATTATGAAAGTGGTAGATGTGGCTTTGGAAGTGTTTGAAAATAAGAGCCGTAAAGTGCCTACTTCAAAATTGAATGATGTGATGCTGAAAGCAGTAGAATCATACCATGCACCGGTTGTAAGAGGACATATTGTGAAGATTAAATACATTACACAATTGCCTACACAGACTCCTTCGTTTGCATTCTTTACTAATTTTCCTGATGATATTAAATCTCCTTACAGAAACTATCTGGAGAATCAGTTAAGAACTAACTTTAATTTTAAGGGTATACCTATTAGAATATTTTTTAGGAAGAAATAATTCTTAATTAAGAATTAAAAATTAATAATTAAGAATTGAAATACATTTTGAAGGCTTGGTTTTTAAAACCTGAGCCTTTTTTTATGAATGTTTCTTAAGCCATCTTTTACGTTCTTTTTTTGTCATTTCTCTGGTAATAATTTCTTCGGGATAAGCTGCGGTATAGGTTTTACCATCTTCTAAAAAGTTTACGCCTCCTTCTTTAGTGTAGAACATTGGATTTATGTAAGAATAAAAAAATATTTTACCAGTAGCGTTAGCAGAATCAAATTTATGTTTAAGAATTTCATCATAATAGCTAACTGAAAATGAAAGCTTCCCTTTATCCTTATACACTATATTACCAGCCAATGCTATAGGATCTCCTGCTTCAATATGTTGTTTGTTTTCAACTAATACATTATGAATTCCCATGTATGTTGCTAAAGAACAATCGTTTTGATAAATAGATAACGAACTTATTTTAGCTAAGAATGTATCATTTGAATTTTCCAACTTTTCTGCACTTAGAACCGAAGTAACGACTCCTCTTCTTGCTGCATAAATAGTATCTCCATAATTCAATAGAAAAAAGGTTGACCTCATCACGTTTGAATCTAATGAATAATCTTTTCTAATAAATTCATTACCTGTCTCTCTATATAAAATTGGGCAAAAATCACTATCCGATTTAGTGTCAGTGTATTTAATTCTTTCAACCATATTTTTCTTTATTACCTTAACAGAATCACCTTGTTTATATGGCAATAAATAAGGGTAATTTAAATCAACATTTGGTTTTAAACAACCATAAAAAGCTCCTATATTATATTTAAAATTATGCGCTAAAAGCTTATTTTCAATTGTGATATCAAAAAGGTAGTTATAGCCTGGTTTCACATCTCCATAATATGGAAGCTTTGTACTTGCTATTAGATTATCAAACTCGGTAAAATAAAGGTGAAGAATTTCCTTGACATCGCTATTATTATAAGCATAAAAGGAGTACCCCCCTTTTGTATTTTTAGTAAAAGAAACTTGAACATTAATCTGCGCAAACAGAACAGTTTTAAAGATTAAAATACATGCTATGATTAGAACAAGTTTTTTCATGTTTGAAATGTAGTAAGGATTTCAAATATACAAAAAAGCTACAAAGCTTATTCAACCTTGTAGCTTAGCCTTTATAGCAGGATAAATTTTACGAGCACATTTTACTTACTACTATACTCAATACGCTTACGCCGGCACTATTGGTAACATAGTAATAAAAATAATATTCCGTACCTTTTACCAGCCCATTAAATACTTTCTTACGACTATTGGTAAAGTTGTGAAATATTCTGAAAGGAACATTAGCAGGCATTACCAAGATACCTGTTGGCAGTATCTGAACACCATCTGGCAATTGATGTCCTTCGCAAGCTATACAACCATAATGATGACCGGCTCCAAAAGTTTCGCATTCAGCACCCAGAACGCCTGATACATCACCATTAGTAATAGCAACCCAGGCTGCCTGATGAGGAATAATGGCTTTTACAGGAGGCACACTATGAACAGGTGTAAAGCCGGATAAAACAATATCGTTTGTAACTCCTTTAGCAATATCTTTTACATAGATAGCATACAGATCCAACAAATCGACTAATGCTTTAAAACCTGTATCGAAAGCAGGCTTTTGAAACTTTCCGCCCATTTCATATTCGGAATACGAACTTTGAGCAGTATTGATAACCTGTAAAAAGTGTGCTTTGGTAGAAGGTAAAGCAGGCGTACCCAAAGGATCGAAAGTAGCTGGATGATCGTGTACACCATTCATAACATTGGTAGCAAAAGGCGGCAATGCAACTCCTGAAAAATGGCGATAAGCAACGCCTGGCTCTGAATAAAGAATCATATATAATTGTATTAACGAGTGAAATAATTAAATTTAGTAGCCAATAAGATGGTTTGGGAACCCAATAAATACTGTAAAAACCGCATTAAGCCATAAACGAAGCACTTAAGGCCTTGTTTGATTAACAATCGTCCTATTGTGATGCACTTAAGGACGACTATTGATAAAAGTCGTCTTACTTTGATGTACTTAAGGACGACTATTGGTAAAAGTCGTCTTATTTTGATGCACTTAAGGACGACTATTGGAAACAATCGTCCTATTTTGATGCACTTAAGGCCTATTATGATAGACAATCGTCTTATTTTGATGCACTTAAGGCTTATTGCAAAAAACAATGTTTTTAGAGAGACAAAAAGGAAATGTATTTTGATAAAATTAATACCCTTGTTGATTAAATGAGTGAGATTTAGCGTAAGGCTTTCGTATATTGGAAGCGGTGAGAACTCAGTCGGCATTTTTAAGATTGCCTTTCTCATTTTATTAGTAGTGAAGAACTAAGAATAATCAAGCCATGAATTAAACTCTGAAAGATGTCTTTTTTCTTCGGATGCAAAAGACGAGTATTAAATCCATCCCACCTAATATAAAGTGCGATATAGGAAAATAAATATTTTGATTTAGATGGTTATAATAAATTGATAAAGAAATGTAATGACTTATTTCAAATGAATAATGTAAGTCATTTTCTTATTCCTTCACTTCACATACACATCTAAAAGTTAACCAGTCTTCTGGATGATTATAATTGGTAGTATAATTAATATTGTTAAACGAAGCGCTATCTGCCCAGTTCCTTCCTTTAGCAATATTTTTCTCGAATAACATTTCCGATAAATTACTAAACTGGTATGCAGTTACATCTTTACCACCCCTTTCGTTTAGAGAATAAATAATGTTTGTAGAATCCAAAGTTGCAGGAGGATATTTAATGGTGCTTTTAAACTTATCAAGTGCATATTCCCACTCTTCTTTAGTAGGTAATCGATATTGAACTGTAGAGTAATATTTATTCCTTTCTTTGGCAGTTTTATCCATTGATCTCATAAACATTACAGCCCAAGTTCTCCATTCACAAAATTTCTTTGCTGTTTCGTATGATATATTTACTACAGGATAGTAATTATAATTAGGTGCATTTAAGTATGTACGATAGTTATCTTTACTTTTCCAGTGAGCAACCAAAAATTCATTTATTTTAAACATGTTGCTGTCAGGATTTGGAGGGCAATTAAAGTGTCTTTCAAAATCTTTATAATTAAGAAATTCTTTGTAGTTTACACCATATTTATGGATAGTGTCTGTTTTAGATTGAATACAATCAAGATTAAAATTTAGCATCGTGCGCATCTGAGTGATGTAAACTCTATATGACAGATTATTTACTGGAGTAACATCAATAAACAAATTATCTCTTAAATAAATTGTTCCAGGTGGGGCAATCTTTTTCTTTGGTTCTGGATTAATAGTACCTGAAAAAAAAGCAACCCATATAAAAAGTAATCCTAATAATTTGTATGGTTTCATATTTAAATTAATGATGCTAAAATAAGTGTAATTATTTACATGGGAGTCAATCGGACCACGGAGGTCTAATATGGAAACAGGGGCTAAAGTAGCAATTGGAGTTTTAGGACTGGGGGCACTCGGCGGAATCATCTATGGCGCTACCCGG
>CAIVPM010000220.1 GCA_903907815.1 uncultured Chitinophagaceae bacterium
AAACCTTGTCCTGGTTGTATATTTAAAAGATTAGCAGCAGTAACACCTGCAGGAAGATTGGTAACAATTGTTGAACCTGTGTATTGTACAGTAACATAACGTTGTAAGCCACCGTTCTGATAAGTAGGATCTAAGAAACAATAGAAGTTACCTACGTTAGTTCCTGTAGTACCTGCATTGTTTATTATAGAAGACCAGCTAACAGGACAAGCATAAGGATTAGCAACGAAAGACCAGCCTTCACCACTAACATAAGCACTTGCAGGTGTTAATCCATAAGTAGAAGTATAACCACTTGATACTGTACCACCATTTCCTATTGCATTGAAAGTAACGGTTCCTGTAACAAGGCTACCTGTTGCTCTTAAGGTAGTAGCTGTTGGCATATTAGCAGGATTGGTACCCATGTTAAAGTTTCTTGCACCTCTTATTAATAATCTTAATCCTTTGAATGGATCTAGGTTTATTCCTTTTGTACCACCTGTTGCAGTAGTTACAGCAGCCCAGTTACCACTTACACAACTGTACAAAGATGGTGTATTGTTACCGTTGGTA
Source organism: uncultured Chitinophagaceae bacterium (assembly GCA_903907815.1). GTDB lineage: Bacteria > Bacteroidota > Bacteroidia > Chitinophagales > Chitinophagaceae > CANFLJ01. Next base: position 556 of record CAIVPM010000220.1, read on the forward strand.
GTGTAGTCGAAACCAGTAGTAGGATCGTAAGCAGCATAACCTGGAGTACCTGTTTTACCAGTAATGTAAACCCCATAAGTAGCAGAAGGAGATCCTGCTCCATTTTCTTGCCAGTTGGCAAATACAGAACCTGCATTAGCTACAGAAGGTCCAATATCGCGGTAGTTTCTCTTACCTTTTGGAATATAACGTTCAACAGTTACATTGGTAGCAGTGTAAGGAGAAGCTTGTGTACCATCTTTGATAATACCATTCACCTGATCTACTTCTGCAGTACCAGCAGCGGTACTCTTTAAAGTAAGGTTGTGACCATTGATATCTAATGTAGAACCTGTGCCACTTGTTAAACGAGTAGTAATTGCAATGTTGCTACCTAAAGTTGTTGTTGCAGCTCCACTTAAAGTTAAGTTGTTAACAAGGTTAGAAGGAGCAGTAGAAGTACTAAATGCAACAGTATTGTTTGAACTACTATTCATTGTTAATCCTGATGAAGCTGACCCAACTAATATACCAGTACCAGTATATGAACCATTAACAGTCAGTAAATGACCATTGATATTAAGTACTCCATTATTTTGAAGAGCAGCAGATGATGAAGAAGAAAAATCGGTTAGTAAGTTAACTGTTGAAGTTGAAGCAACCACTACACTTACTTTAGCCGTACCAGATAATACATTAGTATTAAAGGTAGCATTCTGTGTACCAGTCTTATTGAAAGTTAAAGTGGTAATACCATTTGCTGCAGCTGAGTTAAACGTTCCAGAAGTTAATGTTAGATCTCCAGATAAATTGATAAAGCCATTTGATCCAGTTGCACCAAATGTTCTGATTATTGATCCTCCATTTAATGTTAAACTTCCAGCAATATTTAAAGTAGAATTTCCAGCGTTATTACCACTATTCATGTTAATTACACCGCTAGCATTTACTGAAACATTTCCTGCGATTGTCACTGTGGATGTATTGGTACCAGCAGTTGAACCACCTAAAATTGAAAGTGTACCGTTTGCAACAGTAACATACCCTCCAATCGTCATAGTAAATGCACTACCGTTAGAAGTAACTAACCTTAATTCATGAGCAGCGCCACCAGCATTGGTTATAGTAAAATTGCCATTTACCGTAGTAAGATTACCTGATAAAGAAAGATTACCTGTTTGACCAGTACTATTCCAATCGAAACTACCAAAAGATTGACCTGTTATACCTGAAGGTGTTGTTGCAGTACATCCAGTAATGGTAACAGTAGAAGCATTATCCCATGTAGCCGTTGGTATAACTCCACCATTCAGATTATGATCATAAGTTGAATTTTGTTTGAACAACAGAGTTGTTGCGGTACCTGTAACAGTTCCTGAAGTTCTAAGAATACCACCAGCATTAACATTAAATAAAACACCAGAAGCATTAGCTGTTAAAGTACCTGTATTTATTAATGTACCAGCAACATTTGCAGTGGAATTGCTACTCATTGTTAAACTGGTATTGGTACCTAATGTTAATGAAGTACCAGCATCGATTGTAAGAAGATTAGTTCCGGAAGTCTGACCCAGCGTAATTGTATTGGCAGTAGCACTTTGTAAAGTAACTATTGTATTTGCAGTTACTTTAAGAGTATTTAAAATAATATTTGAAGGCACTGCAGTTACAGTAACTGTTGCTGCATTATTAAAGGTAACATCATCTCCACTAGATGGAATACCAGATGGCGACCAGTTACTGGAAGTAACCCAGCTAGAAGTTCCTGTTCCAACATAAGTATAACTTCCACTTGGTGTTAAACCAGAACCACTAATAGGTGAAGAATAATCTTCTGCACTGGTTACACCATTGTAATCAAAAACACTTACATAATAAGTAGTTCTGCTATTTAATCCAGTTACAGTAACGGAAGATCCTGTACCATTATAAACAATTTTACCACCAGTTACTGACTGTCCGGCACTATATGCAACAGAAGTTAATGTTTGTGCAGTATAACTGGTTCCATTTACAGGAACAAAGGTTACAACAGATGTAGGGTTTACAACTACAATTCTCTTAGTACCTGCTCCTGATGCAGCAGGTGTAACATTAACTGTTATTGCTCCGGTAGCAGGTGTAACACTGATAGATGTAGGAGCCGATGGCTGTAAATCTAAAGCAGTACCAGCAATTGTAACATTTTGCTGCGTAGCTCCTGCAGTGGTGTGTGTAATATTTAATGACCCTGAAGCACCAGAAGCAGTAGTAGGAGAAAAAACTACAGATATTGTAGTAGTAGCAACAGTTCCTGAAATAGGTGATAAAGTTACTGAACTTGCGTATGATGTAGAAGGTGTTTTAATTTGAAAATTAGTAGGTGCAGTTATAGTAATATCGCCTGTTAAGCCAACAGCACTTACAGTATAAGATTGTGGAGTTGCAGAATTACCTACAATAACTTTTCCAAAATTTGTTACGCTACCTGTTACAGTAATAATTGGTAAAACTCCATAATTCAAAACAATATCATTTCCAGATACAGCGACACTAAATCCATATCCTGTAGGTATTGTTCCAAAACCTGTTGCGGATACATTAAAATTACTGATATCAAAATTGGTAACTCCAGATGCTCCTGTAATAATTGGCCATGAATAACTACCGGTATTTGTAAATCCGGTAATAGCACTTGCTGTTACCTGTACATTTACCTGACTTGTAGGAGTAGCGTTGATGTTTACAGCACCCGTTAAGGTTATTAAATCCCAGTTAGTTCCTGCAGTTCCTGCAACAGAACCTGTTACATCAACTGTAAAAGCAGATGCTCCATTAAGCGTTAGTGTATTACCAGTTGTACTAAGTGCAAATGAACCAACAGCACCTACAGTACCGGCACTAAGAGTTCCTGCAAGGGTTATGTTTCCACTTACAGATCCAGTTCCGGTAAGACCTGCAGCAGCATTAACGATAAAATTAGAACCAGAATTTGTACCGGTAACATTAACTGTTCCTGCAGTGTAAGTAGTAGTTCCTGTATACGTATTGGTACCTGTGAATACTAATGTTCCAGCGCCAGTTCTGGTTACATTTCCAGCACCAATAATTCCATTTGCAGTTTGTGTAGATGCATTACTGAAAGTTATTGTTTTACCAGAAACTATTTCCAGATTACCTGCCACCTGGTTAAATGTACCAGTAACGGTAATATTATTATTCGCAGTTACTTTACCTCCAGAATTTAAATTACTGATAGTTAAATTAGAGAATGATTCACCTGAAGTAACAGCAGAAGTTATTGTTTGATTTGCAGTAGTTGAATTAAAGTTAACAGTTTGGCTAGTATTGCTAAATACTTGAGTTGTACGAAGGTTAGTGTAACTTCCACTTACATTAATGGTATTACCATTCGCAAGTAATGTACCTGTTCCAGTATTGGTAGCACCAAAAGTAAGATTACCTTTAATGTTTAACGTTGAACCACCTGCTAAAGGATAAACGCTGCAATTAATTGTAGTACCAATAAGGTCTACATTAAGATTGTTTAAGGTAGCTGCACATATTGTAGAAGCATTACCAGCAATAATTGCTGTACTTCCGACTGCGGCATTCATGTTTATTGATCCACCTAAATTATAACCAGCAGCATCACCCCCTAAAATAAGACTACCAGCAACAGTTATTGTATTTGCTCCATCGTTAAAAGTATTGGCTGCACCGAAATTATTCATAATAACCGATCCATTAACTATAATAGCCGTATTAGAGGATAAAGTTAAAGTACCTATTTTAGCAATGGTATTATTTGACTCAAAGTTCCTGATAGATATACTTCCGCCATTAGCATTTATGGTTTGATTAGCCGTTCCTGAAGTGGTAAGGTTAATATTGTTGTTTACAAAAGTTGATCCATTGAGCAAAGTAAGATTTCCAGCAAACACTAATGGAGTAGAAGAAGAAGGAGAGGCACTATTTAAAGTACTGTTGTCTAATACAAGATTACCATAAGTAATAGAAGTAGGTATAGTAAAGCCAGAAAGGTTTTTATAGCTGATGGTACTGGTGCTACTTACATTTCCTATAGTTGGGAAAGTACTATTACTTAAAGTTAAGGTTCTTCCAGCATTTACGTCTATAGTTGCAGTAACAGCTTTATTACTAGGAACAGTAAAGTCTGTTTGATCAACTACTATTTTAGAACCAATACCAGAAACTGTCCAGGCTGCAGAAAGATTTCCAGCATTGCCATTTCTAATATTTAAAATTGCAGCACCATCGGTAAATCCGGTAGATGCCAATGTGGAGCCACTTGTACCATCGGTAGCAGTATTCCAGGTATTATAATCGTCCAGGTTACCACTTGCATTAGAATAATAATTTACTGGAACTCTAATTGCTGTTCCTGTAACCAATAAGTTATCCATTCTTCCAGTACCACCCGAAGCAACGGTTGTACCATTAACAGCAGTTGTTGAATTTACTATTATTCTTAAATATACAAAAGGAGCATCGTTTAAAGATGTCAATGTAGATAAGTCGAAAGATCTGACAGATGCTGGATTGGTGGTTGTTGGATTCCAACTATCGTTTGCTATAGAATAGGTAATTGGAGAAGAAAAATCATGAAAACTACTACCATCGGTACTGTACTGTACTTTAAAATCTCTTGGTCCGGTATTACTACCAGTCTGATCCATTGATACATGTACATTTTCATACCCTGTAGTAGAGAATTTAATTTGATAATAATCTCCTACAGCCCAGGTATTTGAACTGATAGCTTTAGATGATCCGTTTCCTGATGGTGTGGTCCATGTAGCATTACCTGCATGCACAGCACTTAGTAAAGATCCTGTAGTATTAAATCCTGCATCCGCTACAAAACTACCTGTAGAAAGAGTTGGAGATTGACCAGTAGCAGCAGTTACAGATACTCCTTCAAATGTCCAGTCTGCCAATACGTTTGTAACTGTCATAGTACCATTAACATAACTAATATTGTAATTGCTTAATCCTGTACCTACAGCAGTTGCTGCAACAATTGGATACGTACCAATAGCAGTTGTTTTGGGAGTACCTGTAGAAGTAAGGGTAACACCAGATACCGCATCGCCATTTGCAGTTATTAATCCTGTAGCTATAAACTCTGTTCCTGCAAAGCTATAATCAACATAAGCATTTAAAGCTCTGGTAAGATTATTAGCTGTAATAGTAAGGGTAGCTTTATTTACTGTTAATGTTCCTGTATTATTATAAGAAGGTGTATTATAGTTTGACAACCCTGAACCTAGCTCTGAACCAGGAGTAATACTAATAGTGTAAGGAGAACCCGACACTGCAGCAGTTGAAGCAGCACCTGTAGATGTTAGCGTAACAGAAGTTACCGCGTCGGTTCCAAACAAACCAGCGGTAGTAAATGCTGAAAGTGTTTTAGTAGTACCGTAAGTTTTTGAATCATTACTGGAAGTAATACTATAAGCAGCTGCTTTATTAATGGTTCCGCTTAAAGTAGGTTGAGTAATGGAATAATTAGATGCATTAGTACCACCAAGAGTATATCCTGTTACATTTACAGTAATAGGACTTGCACTATAGTTAGCAGAAGCAAAAGTAGCAGCAGCAGTTCCAGACAAACTTACATCATCAGAGCCAACGATACCAGATAAAGCAGGCGTTCCTGTTAAGGTAGCAGCAGAAGTACTGTTATACGTTTTAGAAATTACAGATAATCCAGTTACAGTTAATGCTTTAGTATTAATGGTTAATGTTTGCCCAACAGATGTTGCTGCGGAATAACTACCATTACCGGTTTGAGAAGCAGTAATAGTTACTGAACCAGCTTTAAGAATTGTAACAGTATTGCCAGATACAGATGCAACTGTAGGGTCAGAACTTGCAAAAGCTACAGTTAAACCTGAAGTAGCAGTTGCACTTAAAGAGAACGAAGCATCGCCATAAGTAACAGCCGATAATGAACCGAATGTGATTGTTTGAGGAGAAAGCGCGCTCCATTGAGCGTATAAGGTAACATTGCCAGTACCCATAGTATAATTTGCGCCATCTGCATATGCTACTGGGCCACCAGCTGCAGTACCCCATCCTGTAAATACACTACCCGATAAAGTGTAAGTATTGATGGTAAGATTAGCAGAAACTGCAGTAGCAATAGTTTGATTGGACATACTACCTGTTCCACCATTTGCATCAAAAGTGATGGTATTATTATTTGCAGTCCATTTTGCGTAAAGGGTTACACTGCCTGTGCCCATGGTATAACTAGCACCATCGGAATAAGCAACCGAACCACCAGCAGTGGTAGCCCAACCGGCAAAAGTATAGCCTGCTCTTGTAAATGCGTTGGAAGTTAGGTTAGCAGATGCAGCTGTAGCTATTGTTTGATTAGACATACTACCTGTACCACCATTTGCATTAAAAGTTACCGTATTATTGTTAGCAGTCCATTGAGCGTACAAAGTAATATCTGCAGAAAATGTATAAGAGGCAGCATCTGCATATGAGGTACCAGATCCGTCAGCAGCTGAATTCCAACCAGCAAAAGTATAACCAGTTCTGGTAAATGAATTAGATGTTAAATTAGTCGCTGAAGATGCAGATTGAGTAGAAGTAGTAGGTGTTCCATAATTACTGTTGAAAGTAACTGTGTGAGAAACTGCAGCTGTTGGTGTAACAGATAAATTATCTATTGCAAGACCTTGCGCATTTGTATTACCACCAGAACCAGTATATGACCACATTATGTAGTAATTAGCACTAGCAGCAATTGAAAGACCTGTGATATTAAAACTTTTTGTAGTAGTAGTTAAAGGTGGATTAGAAATAACAGTGTTGTTTGCATCTGCTACGTAGCTTTGATCTCCACTTGTATTAGAAGTCCAAGTAGAACCATCAGTACTGGTAAAAAAAGTCCAAGCAAATACTCTTGAACCAGAACGATACTTTTCGTAATCAAATGAAAGTGCAAGTTGAGTAATAGTACTGCCTGTGTTATTTACCATTTTCAACATGATAGAACGAGGACTAGTAAATGTACCAGTTGTTAAAAAGCCTAGTGCTCTATCGGTTGCAGAAGCTGTAGCACCATTACCCCAGTTTATTGTACCTCCACCAGAAGTGCCAGTTACAATACCTGTCCCAGATGTACCATAAGCAAGTGTTGTAGCAGAAGTACCAGTAGCCCAAGTAGGAGAAGCTCCACCTACTACAAACCCTGTAGGCAGGGTAGCAGTTCCTGAACTACCCATTCCATCAAAATTTTGTGTAACGGCTGTACCGCTTGTAGCTAAAGATAATTGAGCATGTAAATTTGATGAGAATAAACTAATCGCAAAGAAAGTTATTACTGTAAAAGCTTTCATTACTAATGAACCAAATGTAGACTTACGCATATATACAATTTTAATAATCAAAATAAAAAGCAGGCAAACATAGGAATGCTATCTTACCTGTATATTAAATTCAAAATGTTTTTCCTATGTCAAGCAGTAAAATGAATCGGTTGTTTTCTAAGGTTGGGTAGTACGATTAAACTTAAATGATAAAAAATATACCAATTTGATTTAAAGTACAAATTAACGGATTATTTTTATTGTTAACATATTTTTTTTAAATTAAAACTGATTAATATTGAAAATGTGGATAAAAAATCAAATACGCAAATAACAAATTACTCATTATCAATTTACTCTTTAAGCAATCCACAATTATTTTAAAATCATCAAGAATTAAATTGTAAAAGACCATTTTCTCAACTATATCCTTATAAAAAAATATACAACTCAATATAAGATTGATGATGAATGATATCCAATTAATTTGTTCCGGTATTTATAAACTAATTAAGCAAACATTGACATAGCTTTAATTATACTCCCCTTATAGTAAATATGGGCAAATAAAGAAGACAGAAGCAAGTATAAACAGATATATATATTTTAATTAGCTAAACAGAGCACTAGTTTAGCTGCTTTAAAATAATTTTCCTGCAATAAGATGAACTCCGAGCAGCTTTCCTATTTATAAAACACGCTCGGAAGATCTTCCGGGTGCCCTTACCAACTGGTAAGGATGATGGGACTATCTTCCGGGTGCCCTTACGAACTGGTAAGGATTATGGGACGATCCTCCGGGCGCCCTTACGAACTGGTAAGGATGATGGGACGATCCTCCGGGTACCCTTACCAACTGGTAAGGATGATGGGACTATCCTCCGGGCATCCTTACCAACTTGGAATTATCATTATAATGATGTAGGCTAAACATCTTGTTTTAATAAAATGGGCTAGTGTATATTTTACAATGAATTGATAATATCCAATATATAAAAATCAAAAAAAGCTGCTACTTTCGTAACAGCCTATCAATATAATTTAAACAAGTCTATTAAATTGCAGCAACCGGAACCGGTGTAGGCAAATTTAATAAAGTTGCTTCCAATGCATTTAATTCCTCTTTCATTTCATCGATATATTTATCGGTCTCCAATTTAAGAGAGTTTGATAGTTCTTTATAATATTCAATTCCTTTCAGTAAATTAGCACTGATAGTTTTTAAATATCTCACCTTATTGGCATTAGCAGTATCAATAAATTTATTCAACTCTTCTTTGTAATAATCAATATACAAATTCAACTCGTTTACAAACATATTAGAACGTTTAACCGAATTAAGCAAGTTGATACGACCGTATATATGATCAGCCATTTGTCTTAATGTAAATACCCCTGTAAAATAAGCTAAGTTAGGCCCAGGACAAACTACTACAGCACTGGATCCATGATAAGGCTCCAAACCGTTCTTTAACAATGCTGGTGTACTTAATCCTTCACAAAGACAATCTTTCTGGGTAATAATTTCGCTTTGTGCCTGAAATGCGTCTTCAGGAAGATTCTGTTCTACCAGTTGCTTTAATTTTAAGTGCTGATATTGTCTTGAAGCTGTACAGATAGGCTCTGGTGTAAATTCGGTATTGCTAACCAAACATTTTTTTGGACAAGGGCTACCAGGTCTTCCTTTTTCTATACGCTCTCTTCTTTGAACATCAGAAGAAGTTCTTCTGAAGTTATTAAAAGGCACCCCTAATGGAGAAACACCACTTAAATAGTAATCTTCTTTTTTACCATTAGCCAGTTCATGCAAAGTTTCGTTATCCAGACTAGTTACTTCTGGTACTAGTAAGAATGGGCTACCCCAACCGTTACAGTCAGTATCGTAATTATCCAATAAGAAAGTATGTTCGTTAGCAGTTCCTATTCCACCTTGCACCGTTACTCTTGCATAAGGCGTAGATGGATATTGGATACGTTCTTTTGCAGCAAGTGCACTATTGCACATTACAACAAGCTCTTCTAATAAAGCTGCCTTATTCTGCTTAAATTCATTTAAGATTGGTCCTAATAAAGAACCATCGGATACGAAAGCATGTCCTCCACAGTTTAATGCAGATTCTATTCTATATTCAGAAATCCAGATACCTTTTTTAGCCAGTATTTTACCTTGTGTAAGCGCTGAACGATAATCGCTTACTTTTAAAATTATCTTTTTAACGGTATTTCCTTTTTCATCAGGATAAAAGTCTTTAAACTTTTCAATGTATGCGTACAAACGTGGATTGTACCCTGCGGAAAATACTACACTGGAATGCAAATCGCTATTAGCAAAGCCTCTTAAAGCTGCTAATGCATCGGAATATTCTTCTGAAAGTGGTGTGCCATCTTTTGCAAAATTGTTCTTATCAATCTTGCTCATGATGTTCACATCAATAGAACCTGATTCAATCTTAGTGCGTAAAGAATTTTGAATAGCAGTTTTTGCATCTCCATCTTCCAACTCCATCATTTCCACATATTGTTCTCTTACTGGTGAATTAGTTGGAAGCATTTCGAAGTACTGACAAATTTCAGAATCTATCTCAAACGGAAGGTTTCTTAGCTCTTCAGTTTGTTTTATAACCATTCTGTTTACCAGATTAAGGTAAGCAGTAATACGTCTTGCTCTGAAATCTTCTTCGTTTTTATTTATTGGAATATATTCTTCTCCGGCTTGTCCGCTATAGAACTTCCTCATATCCTCAATTAGTTCATCTTCTACTATCGAAATAACAGAAGAAATACCAAAACGGGCAACTTTAATAGGAGTGGCTACTGTAAATGCCAACCCCATTACAGGTATATGAAAACTATGTAAAGTAGATCTTGTCATGAAAACTTTTAAAATAATAGGTGCATAATTACTCATGCCACCTAAGTGTTGCAAAAGAGCAAAGATGCATTAAAAATGTCGAATTTTGAAATGATTGTAATCTTTTATAGGTAACAATTACATTTTGAGTCACTTAAATTACACTAAAATGATACAAATCTTTCACAGTATGACAAGAATCATTGTTTACGAAATCAGTAATTTCTAATTTGCACCCTTATTCTAATAATTAATTATGGCTTCAAATATTACCAAAACTGCTACTAAATGTTATCACTGTGGAGAGGACTGTAGGGAAATTATAGTGGCATACGAAAAAGACTTTTGCTGTGAAGGTTGTAGGACTGTATATGAAATTCTGGACCAAAGTGGAATGTGTAACTACTACGATCTTAGCCAGAACCCTGGAAAAAGCCAAAGAATTAAAGTTAGAGAAAATAAGTTTGCTTTTCTGGAAGATGAAAGTATTCAAAAAGGCTTAACCGTATATAAAGACGATAATCAGACCCATACAACACTTTATCTACCGCAGATGCATTGTAGTAGCTGTTTGTGGTTACTGGAGAACCTGCACCGTTTAAACGAGCATGTAATTAGTAGCAAGGTGAATTTTACCCGTAAAGAAGCCGATATTGTTTTTAATCACAAAAAAGTTTCTTTTCGTCAGATAGCTGAATTACTTACTAGTATTGGTTATGAACCATATATCAGTCTTAGTCAGATGAATAATAAAAAACCCAAGTTATCAAAATCCAAAATATATAAACTTGGGGTTGCTGGCTTCTGTTTCGGCAATATCATGCTTTTGGCATTCCCTGAATATCTAGGGATTGATGCTAAAGAAGAACATCTGGCTGGTATGTTTCATATGTTAAGCTTTGCTTTAAGCTTACCGGTTTTCTTTTATTCCGCTACAGAATTTTATAATAGTGCCTGGAAAAGTCTAAAGCATGGTTTTCTAAACATCGATGCTCCAATCGTGCTGGCTATTGTGGTTACATTTGGAAGAAGCGTTTACGAAGTATTTGCCGGAATGGGTGGGGGCTATTTTGATAGTCTGGCCGGTATAGTATTCTTTATGCTGGTAGGAAAAGTATTGCAGGATAAAACATATGAAGAATTGAGCTTCGAAAGAGACTACACCTCCTACTTCCCTATTGCAGTTACTAAAGTAAAAGATGACGTAGAAAGTACCGTTCAGTTGCCCGATATAAAACTAAACGATACGCTGGTAATACATAATCAGGAATTAATTCCTGCTGATGGTATCATTACCCGAGGAAGGGCGGTAATAGATTATAGTTTTGTAACAGGCGAAAGTCTTCCTGTAGAAAAAGAAATGGGCGAATTTGTTTATGCTGGGGGTAAACAGATTGGTAGTAATATAGAATTGCTGGTACTAAAAGAAGTTTCGCAAAGCTACCTTACCAAACTATGGAACAGAGAGGAACTACATCGCGATAGAAAAGACGATGAACGTTCTTTCGTTCATTTATTAAGCAGAAATTATACCGTTATTGTAATTGCTATCTCCTTCTTTGCAGGCTTATACTGGCATTTTTATGATCCATCCAAAGTTTGGAATGCTGCTACAGCTGTGCTAATTGTGGCTTGCCCATGTGCTTTACTGTTAGGTAATACATTTACTAATGGTAATATTATCCGCAGACTTGGAAGAAATAATTTCTACCTCCGCAATGCACAGACTATTGAAGATATTGCCAATGTAGACTTTATTGTTTTCGATAAAACAGGTACGCTTACTACCGGCAGATATCAGGATGTAACCTATGAAGGCAAAGAACTTAATGAAGAAATGAAAGAGAAAATTGCCTCCCTTGCATCACAGTCATTACACCCTATGAGTAAGGCCATCAGCAACTGGGCCAATACTAAAAACAGGATTAAGATAACTGCCTATAAAGAAATACCTGGAAGAGGTGTAGAAGGTATTGTAGGAGATGAAATGATGCTGGTAGGTTCCAAACAATTTGTACTGGGCAATAATCATGCGAATAGTGATAATGAGTCTGCAGTGTATATATCTATAGATGGAAAAGTACTGGGCAGATTTACTTTTAGAAATCACTATCGTGATCAGATTCCTCAAATGCTGAAGAAGCTGAATAAAAAGTATCCTGTTGCTGTATTAAGTGGCGATAATGCTGGCGAAAAAGAATACTTACAAGAAATACTGGGCTTTAATGCGCAGGTATTATTCCATCAGAAACCAGAAGACAAACTGGAGAGTATTAAACTGTTGCAACAAAATGGCAAAAAGGTAATGATGGTTGGAGATGGTTTAAATGATGCAGGAGCCCTTCGTCAGGCCGAGGTAGGTATTGCCATCACCGACAACAGCAATGCATTTACACCAGCGAGCGATGTAATAATGAAAGCAGATGAACTACCAGGTTTGATGCGTTACATTAAACTTTGTAAAGACAATAAAAAGATTGTAATGGCCGCATTCATAGTATCCATTATATATAACACTATTGGCATTTACTTCTCTGTAAGAGGGGAACTGGCACCAATGAGTGCAGCGATATTAATGCCTAGCAGTACGCTCAGTATTTTTCTGATTACCTTTGGTGTAAGCAACCTAAGCGCCTGGAAAATGAGAATGAAGTAATCCTTGTTGAATACTATTATTTTGAATGTTGAATTTTAAATGTTGAATGATGTATTCTATTTAAAATTCAACATTTATCATTTAACACATTGTCTTTTGATAGTACTTGCAGTAAGCTCTAATTCCACATTCACTGCACTTGGGGCTTCTGGCCACACATACATATCGACCATGCAATATCAGCCAGTGATGTGCCTTATGTACGAGTTCCTCCGGAATATTTGCTATCAATTGTTTTTCTGCAGCTAAAGGTGTTGTCGCTTTAGTGGTTAACCCTATTCGGGCACTTACCCTGAAAACATGGGTATCCACCGCCATATTGGGTTGTTGATCTATTACACTGGTTACTACATTGGCCGTCTTTCTGCCTACACCAGGTAATTTTACCAGTTCGACAACCGTCATAGGTACTTCTCCATTAAATTCCGTCATTAATAGATTCGCCATTCCTATCAGGTGTTTAGCTTTATTATTAGGATAAGAAATACTTTTTATTAATGCAAATAAGTCATCAAACTCAGCCGCTGCCATTTTTTGTGGGGTTGGATAATGTTTGAAAATAACCGGAGTGGTCATATTTACCCTTTTATCAGTACACTGAGCAGATAGTATAACCGCTACCAGCAACTGAAATGGATTATCATAAATAAGTTCCGTTTCTGCTTCTGGAATATTCTCCAGAAAGAAACTGATTACTTTATCGTACCGATCCTTTTTAGTCATAAAAAGTTATTATTAAAAGTAAAAACAAACAGGCTGTTTCTTTAATCGAAACAGCCTGTTTAATAATAATTGAACAATTTAAATATCGAACAATTTAGCCATCAAACCATTATCCCTACTTCTCAATAGCAATCAGCTCAACTTCAAAAATTAAAGTAGATCCTGGGCCAATCTTCTCTCCTGCAGCATTATCGCCATAAGCAAGATCAGAAGGAATAAATATTCTCCATTTGCTGCCTACTGTCATTAATTGTAATGCTTCCTGCCATCCTTTTATTACTCCATTTAATGGGAAAGTTACAGGTTCGCCTCTATCAACAGAACTATCAAAAATAGTTCCGTCTATAAGGGTACCATGATAGTGACATTTAACTTTATCAGTTAATTTAGGCTTTACAGTATCTGCGCTGGTTTTTAAAACTTCATATTGAATACCATTAGGTAAAGAAACAATTCCTTTTTTCTTTGCATTCTCTGCCATAAACTTCTTTCCAGCCTCTTTATTTCCACCAGCTTTAGCCGATTTAGCTTTCTGCATATAATCCTGAATACACTTATTAGCTTCTTCGTCAGTTATCGATACAGGCTTTTTCTTAAGCATATCTTCAAGACCCTGGGTTAATAATTTAAACTCAATATCAGCAAGATTTTGTCCAATTAGGTTTTTAGCAATTTCTACTCCCAATGCATAACTTACGCTATCTTTCTGAGTTTTAAGCTCTAAAGGCTTAACAGGTACAGGCGCTGCTGCAGGCTTAGTAGCAACTACCGCTTTTTTAACTACAGGCTTATTTTGTGCTACAGATGTAATGGCAATCAATACACTGGCAGAAGCCAAAAACAGATGATTTATCTTCATAATTATTCTTTGCGGCAAAAATAATGGAACAA
>CAIVPM010000221.1 GCA_903907815.1 uncultured Chitinophagaceae bacterium
AAGCTATTTATGCTGATACTAATATATCCTATGCTCCTGTAATACCAGCTAATCCACAAATAATAAATTATGGTAACCCTATAATATCAGATACATTAAACTGGATAAAAGTAAGTGGTATATTTAAAGCAATAGGAGGGGAACAATATTTGACATTGGGTAATTTTAAAGATTTTGCACATACAAATAATATACAAATACAATCTAATGGAATTGCTGGCGCAGGATATTTAATAGATGATGTAAGTGTAATACCTTTAGATAGTATGCAACTAAAAGCAGATGCTGGTAGAGATACTACTATAAATGTTGGTGATAGTGCCTTTATAGGTAGCTACACCAATGGTATAGATACAATACAATGGTTGCAAAATGGGGTAACAGTAATAGATAGTACAAGACCGGGTTTTTGGGTGTACCCAAGTAGCAATACTTACTATGTTCTAACACAAACGGTGAATGGATATACAAGTAGAGATACGGTTTATATAACGGTAGCTGCGCTTCCTGTTTCAATGTTAAATTTTGAATGTTTAATGTTGAATGAAAGGCAAGTGAATGTTAGCTGGCAAACTGCAACAGAAATTAATGTTAGTCATTTTAATGTGCAGCGAAGTGAAGATGGATTGCTTTTTAATACGGTAGGAAAAGTAAATGCTAAGGGGGCAAGCAAGTATTCTTTCATTGATAATACAAACCTAACAGGAACTGTGTATTATAGGTTGGAGATAGTAGATAAGAATGGTAGTATTAGTTACTCGGAAATTAGAACATTATCCATTATTAATTATCCATTATCCATTACCCCCAACCCTGCAAAAGATATAGTAACCATTGCTGCTAAGAACCTTCAGAATATTCGTATTCTGGATAATGCTGGTAGGGTAGTAGTTACAAAAGAAGGTATACTAACCAATGCCATTACGATAGACATAAGCACCCTTGCCAAAGGAGTCTACTTTGTAAAAGCTACCGATAAAAGTGGTGGAGTGAGTGTGGGGAAGATGGTGGTGAGGTAAAGTAAAAAGTAAAAAGGGTAAAGTAAAAATGGAGGGAGTGTAGTGCAATAAGCAGTATGATAAATTGGTATTAAATCAATCGTTTTAAAGGGTCTTTATAACTGTGAAATACTGCAAAAACAATTATTTGTTTTTCTGTTACCTCGTATATAATTATGTAGGGGAATCTTTTTAAGGTAAGACTTCTGAAACCATTTTGTATATATCCAAAGAATGTTGGATTCTTCACTATTCTTTTAAAACAAGTATCCAGTTCAGTTATAAATGATTCTCCTAGCCCATTCAGTTGAGTTTCATACCAAACGTAGGCTTCCCTTGTCATGATTACTGCCCTTTGTTTGAGGATGAGTTTGTGCACTAGTCTGGTTGTTTATTGCCTCTTATGATATCCTTTGCCTGATTCCAGGAATAGGAAGGAGAGGTGCCATTGGCATGATTGAGTTTCTCTTCTGCTAATATTTCCAGATGCGAAGCGCTTAATTTAAAGTCCTCCTTCTTTGTTATCTCCTCTTCCAATAACAGAAACATACCTTTAATCTTTTTGTCGTCGGCCTCGGCAATGTATTCGTGGAGTTTTTTCCTGATAGCTACTGTACTCATCTGTTGTTATTTAATATCGGGTTAAAGATAAGCGCTTAACATCATATTTTGGTTATTGTAGTACTAAAACAATAACCAGTAGCTAAAAAAAGCATTATTCTAATATAATTGTTGTTATAAACCCTACAAAGAAACGCTGAGAAAACACTCAGCCGAACTTTATCCGGAGCGAGCACCAAGGATAGCAGTGGTATCCTTTTTTGCCTGACCCCTATCCCCTAAAGGGGGACTTTGCAGGGCAAAAAAGATACAAACGGATAGCCTGACCCGAAGGGGGGTGCCCAAAAGATTAATTAGATAATATGATGATGGGATAATGTGATAATAATAACAGAGAAAAACTAAAGACTATCCTCAAAAGACTTAAGACTAATAGCCAAAGAAAAAAGACTAATACTTAAAGACCTTTTTGTATTCATTTCTTCTTTATTTTTACCTTGTCAATTCCTGATAAAACAATGTTGAGAACAATACTCATAACACTTATTATAATATTCTTTACAAGCCATGTTGTGGCGCAGGGGCCTTGTACACTACAAGGTCAAACGCCTCCACTGGCAATACCTGTTTGTGGTACATCGGCATTTATACAGGATAGTGTTTCTATCTGTAATGGGTCGGCTATTCCGGTGCCTTGTCAGGATGGTATTATTTATCTGGATAAGAACCCTTTCTGGTATAAGTTTCATTGCTTTCAAACAGGCGTTATTGGTTTTTTTGTTGTTCCCAATAATCAACTGGACGATTACGACTGGATGCTGTTTGATGTAACCGGCAAGAACCCAATGGATGTATATACCGATACTACCTGTATAGTGGCCTACAACTGGAGTGGTGTAGTGGGTAATACGGGGACGGCGCCCAATACCACCGATTCTAATTCCTGTGCCTCGGCAACCGATACTACCAATGGGGGTATAACAACACCCAACCAAACCAAGATGCCCTTGCTGCTGCAGAGTCACGACTACCTGCTGATGGTGAGTCATTTTACTAATACACAGGTGGGCTATCAGATAACTTTTGGTGGTGGTAATGCCGTCATTACCGATACCCTAATGCCGTTTATGAAATATGCAAGAGCTATCTGCGATGGTACTACTATGATGCTGGTAACCAATAAAAAGATGCGCTGTACATCGCTGGATGCAAATGGTAGCTGCTTCTCTTTATCTCCCCCAACTGCCAATATTATCAGTGCTGTAGGAAACTGCTATGGCGGTTTTGATTTCGATACGGTGCGGGTAACTTTAAACCATCCATTACCGCCTGGAAAATATAATCTGGTGGTGAACAAGGGGTCCGATGGTAATACGCTGGAAGATATCTGTTACAATAATATTCCTGTAGGTGCTACTATACCTGTGGATGTATATCCCATGTTTGCTACCCCAATGGATAGTATTAATGTAAAAGATTCCTGTAATCCTGCTTCGGTAAATCTGGTATTCAGAAGACCCTTGAAATGTAGCAGCATAGCTACTGATGGTAGCGATTTTACCGTAACGGGTCCATCGGCTGTAAGCATTGCCAATACTGCCTTTACCTGCGATAGTGATTCTACCGTTTCAACTATTACTATCAACTTTACACAACCCATTACTGTAGGTGGAGACTATACCGTAAAACTGGTTACTGGTACCGATGGTAATACCGTGATAGATGAATGTGATTTTCAAAGCTTTGCAAATCAAACCATTCAGTTTCATGCGGCTGCACCTTTTGTAAATCCTATTCAAGGCATTAGCAATATTTGTGTAAATGGTACTATTACCTTAACGAATGCTACAAAGTTTGGTAGCTGGATTAGTAATAATGCACAGATATTTTCTATCAATCGATTTGGTGTTGTGCAAGGTATTTCTGCTGGTACAGCAACGGTTACGTACAAGGCAATAGGCGCTAATGGTTGTCCGGGTTTCGTTCAAAGTCCTATTGTTGTAAATCCTACTCCTATACTGCAGCCTATTAACAGTCGTAATCTTTGTCTGGGTAATAATGATACTATACAAACTGCAACTACTGGGGGACAATGGGTGAGTGCTGATAATAGTATTGCAACTATCAACGCCGTTACTGGTGTAGCCACTCCGGTAAGTCTTGGTAACACTATCATACGGTATACTGTAGTGAATCAATTTGGATGTGCCGATTCGATGGGGGTGAATGTTTCAGTAAATCCTTTGCCTGTTGTAGCACCTATTACTGGGGCTAATGCAGTATGTATCAACAATACTATTCCGTATGCTGATAATACGCCAAAAGGTATCTGGGTATCTACCGATACTTCACTGGCAGTAATAGATTATCAGGGTAATATTTATCCTACTAAAAGTGGTACATTAACAATAAGATATATAGTAGTGTCTAAACAGGGCTGTACCGATTCGGTTTCTAAGAATATTACTATCAATCCCCTGCCTGTTATACCGGCCATACAAGGAGCGAAAAATGTATGTATTGGACAATCAATTACTTTAACTAATACGCTGTCGGGAGGACAATGGGTGAGTGCTGATAAGGCTATTGCTACCATTGATAATGCAGGTACTGTAACAGCAGTTCGGGTGGGCAGAGATTCTGTTCGTTATATTGTAACCAGTAATGGTTGTGTAGACTCTGTAGTTACACTGGTGAATGTGCAACCACTGCCATTTGTAGATACTATACAGGGCAATCTTCCTATCTGTGTAAATGATACCGAACAATTAATGAGTATTCCTGCTGGTGGCGTATGGACAATTAGTCCGGCAACTATTGCATCGATAAATAATAATGGCTGGATAAAAGGCACTTTAGCTGGTGTAACGAGGGTAACCTATACTGTAACCAGTGTATTTGGTTGTAAAGATTCGGTAGTGGCTGCATTGGTTGTAAAAGCATTGCCCGCTCCATTCTTTAAAATACCTTCGGATATCTGTCTGCCTGATGGTATAGGAAACTTTAAGAACCTATCATCACCTAATGCGGCAAGTGCAGGTTATGTATGGGATTTTGGGGATAGTACAAACCCTGTAAACGCCATTACTTTTAATGCAACTCATCAGTTTAAACAGCCTATACAATTGTCGGGATATATTGTAAAACTTACTGCTACTAACAGTTATAATTGTACAGCAACTTATACAGAATGGATGCCTGCAGATACCATTCATAGGCAGCCATCTTCTTCCATAGGCACTATTCCTGCTCCACCAGAAGTTTGTATAGGATCACCTATTCAGTTGTTTGATAATAGCGGCTCTTATGTTACCAGTTCGATATGGTATCTGGATAATAATGTGATTGATACTTCGTATACAGAGAACTATACGTATCCATCTGTAGGTACTTACTGGATAACGCATAAGATTATAGATCAGAACCATTGTTTAAGTACGCCTTCCATGGTAATGGTTACTATAGATTCATTTCCAATAGTGCATGCGGGCAGTCTGCAGTATGTAATGCAAGGGGCTTCTACCACACTGATGCCTACTTTTATAGCGGATAGTACTACCTATCAGTGGGTGCCTTCTACCTTCTTAAACAACAGTACACTTTTGAATCCTATCTGTATACCACAAACAGATATTACCTACACACTTCAGGTTTGGAATAAAGGAGGCTGTATGTCGCAGGATACAGTAAGAATTATAGTGTTGAACGAGATTAAGATACCTAATGCATTTACCCCTAATGGAGATGGCCCACACGATTTATGGGAGATCCCTGAACTTACTAAATACCCCGATGCATCGGTGATAGTCTTTAACCGTTATGGGCAAAAAGTATTTGAATCCAGCCATGGTTATACTAAGCCCTGGGATGGAAAATACAATGGAACAAAAGTACCTGTTGGGGTATATTACTATGTGATAAAAAGAAATGAATCGCTACCTGTTTTATCGGGGCCACTTAGCGTATTCTGGTAATTATGGGAGTAAGGAGATAGGAGGTAGGAGATAGAATATAGGAGACAGGAGAATACATAATACAAAAACTAAAGACTAAAAAAAGAAAAACTAAAGTAGTTAATAAAGTGATTTTAATTTGTAAACAGTTATAAATTTCAGCTGTATTATTCTGTCTCCTGACTCCTATCTCCCCTAAAACGATCTCCTAAAAGACTATCTTCTGTTATTATCAAAATGAATAGGTAAGCTAAACCTGATGCCGCTGCTCTTGGAACCATCATCCCAGAAACCTTGTACGCCATCTATTCTGATCACTTTAAGAATGTTCTCTATACCAAAAGCAACCTCGTAGTAATGCTTGTCAGGATTTACAAATAGGCTATTACCCGAAAGAACAAAGAACCAGTTAAGCTTTCTAAAGCCAGGAATCTTATTGGTCAACAAACCATTTAAATGATACTCAACATGACCTTCAAAGTAATTCTTTTCTTTATTACTAAATGCATAGTAGGGTAGTAGCTGATATCCATTAAGATAACTATAAGTATAGGCCGTTTGGTTGCCAGAGAAATGATTGTAATCTATTATGCTTACTTTGGTATCATTCAGGAATCCACCTGCCGCAACCTTATAATCCAGACGGCCAAAAAGCTTTAAGTTTAAGTGGTCGTTTACCGAAAAGCGCCACTTAGCAAAGTCTACAGTATTCTTAGCTATATCATAGCTACCACCAGTTACAGAAAGATTAAATACCGGGTACTTGGAGCCTACGCTGATAATTCGGTTAGGGAACTGAACATATTTGCAACCGGGCTGCCAGCTGATACCAATAGTGGAAGATAGCAGATTGTGCGGTTGGATATTAGCGCCCGAAATATCGGTAGGATAGTTAGGAGAGAAAGTTCTGTTATCAAAATGGTTCCAGTAATAGTTACTGGTGTTTTCCAGAGGAGTTCTATGCTGGTATTGAGCATCGAAGTGGAGGGTAATACCTCCGCCAAATGCTTTTAGAAAGCCTACTTTACCAAAAGATGCTTCATACAGTTTCATATAGTTTCTGGTCCATAATAAAGTAGATAAAGTATTGATAAGCGGATCGATTGGACCTTGGTTATTAAACTGAAAAACATCGGTACCCCCGGATATATGAATACTGTTTAGGTACTTCTTGCCATAATTATAATTAAACACTACATTACCATTAAAGTGATTGTTACTTAGTCCATACCTTAGGTTAGCTGTGGTAGTATAATGCTTTCTATCGTCATATTCCTTTCTTAGAACCCCTGAGAAGTTTAGTACATAACCTTCTACTGTATTGTAGTTACTCAGGCATTTAGAAAGCGGTTGGAAGTTAAGAGTTGTTTTCTTCTTTCTATTGTCAAATCCCTGACCAGTAAGCAGAATTCTGGTGAAAGTCACTTTATTGTTTCTTTTATCCAGCGAGTCAAGGTAGTGAGGCGATTGTCTGGCTACTTCAAGACTATCTTTCTTTTTATAATCTTTTATTTCTTCCGTTAACAAAGGCAAAGGTCTGATAGAATCCCAGTAAGCAAGGGGTTTCTTGTTGGCGCTATCCTCAAACTTAAGAATAGCATTATCAAAATAGTTCTTAGGAAAACTTGGGTTAAGATTCATCTTATCGTACACCTGAAGGAAGTTGCCATAAAACTTAAACCCAAGTATGTTACCGGAAGGGTAAATAACCTGTTGGCGAATAATCCAGTTATTTTTCTCTGGAACAAACAACTGCTCTATTTTAAAAGTATCTAACAATTGCATTTGATTCTCTTTCAATAGCTGAAGTTCTATTCCTTCTATTCTCCATTCATTTTCTACAATATTTATGTAGCCGGAAAACAAAGGCTCATATTTTCTTTTAGGAATTACCTGGATATGACTAACCTCTTTGCCATTTTCATAAAAGGTACCCTTAAATTTATATTTGTAATAATACAGGGCATTATCACTAATAGGAGATATAAACCCACGGGGATTAAGATTGCCAAAAGAAACGTAATTATTGTAGAAAGAAACTATTTGAGGGCTACTGAAGCCAAAGCCATCTTTCTGACCACTTACTTTAGTAGAAATTACTTCAATCTTTCTTTTATTATTGTCTCTGGCATATTTAGCTACTGACTCGGATAAGAATATTATTTTCTTTTTGGTGGTGTCGCCATCTTCAAAGTCAACCGTTTCGCCAAAGAACTTCTTTGGATAATCTCTCAGCTGCAGCTGTCCTTTTATATACACATCGCAACTTAGTCTTTCTAATTCTTTTTCATAGGTTGTCCTCTTTTTAATAGCATTTCTAATAATTGCATAGGCAGGATCCTCTGCATCAGACTTTATTATAATATCATTTAATGTATACACCTGTTGTATTAATACAAAATCAACATTACCAGTTTGGTCGGGAGATATCTTTTTTTCAACAGTCTTGTATCCTACATGCTGACAGCTAAGAATTGTTTGTCCTGCATTAAGCTGTAATACATATTCTCCTTTAATGTTGGTAGTAGTTCCTCCTTTTCTTCCTTTTACGATTATAGACGAATAAGATATTGGGTTGCCGGAAGTATCAGTTACAATCCCATGAATTGAATTTTGAGATATGGCTAAAAAAGGGAAAAGTAATAACCCGAAAAGGTAAAATGATTTCATTCTAATTATTTGAAGGCCAAAATAAGGGATTTGTTACTGTAGAAATATATAATTTGTGATAAACAGTTTTAATTGGATGTTGAGCGTTAAAAATGTACGATTACTGATGTAAAACAGGGTGTTTTTACTATTTTCAAAAGCGTTAAGAATCTGCTAAACAATAGAAATGTTTGAGTTAATAAAAAAAAAGTTAGAAAAGAATTTTGCTGATATTTCTTTTCCATTACATTTGCATTCCCAAAAACGGGAAACAGTTCTTTAAATCGCCACTTTAGCTCAGCTGGTAGAGCAACTGATTTGTAATCAGTAGGTCGTTGGTTCGATTCCGACAAGTGGCTCAGTATTCAACAAAATACTTAGATGGGCAGATGGCCGAGTGGTTAAAGGCGACAGACTGTAAATCTGTTCTCGCAAGGGTACGCAGGTTCGAACCCTGCTCTGCCCACATTATTTTGTTGAAATGCGGAAGTAGCTCATTTGGTAGAGCGATAGCCTTCCAAGCTATAGGTGGCGAGTTCGAGCCTCGTCTTCCGCTCAGACTACTGCCTACGACGGCAGTTTGACGCCGTTGTAGCTCAGTGGTAGAGCACTTCCTTGGTAGGGAAGAGGTCGTGAGTTCGATTCTCACTAACGGCTCA
>CAIVPM010000222.1 GCA_903907815.1 uncultured Chitinophagaceae bacterium
AGGAGTAGTTCTTATAGTTGATTCCTGCAAAGGCATTGATAGCATCCTGTACACGATAGTTAGCACCCAGTAAGAAACTGGTATTCTCGTTTGCCTTCATCTCTGCATGCACACCTGGCACTGCTTCGTAAGCATTGCCCTGCAACATATAAATGAAGTTGGGGTAGAACATCAAGGTCTCGGAAGCTATTACTCTTGCCCCTACGTGGAAGGTAGTACGAATAGGTAGTTTACCACCATCAGCAGTAAAGTTGTCTTTAGGCTGGGTAATATGCGCAAAGGATAATCCTCCATAAACATTTACTTTCTTATAAGGCGTAGCATCAAAGTATGCAATACCTGCACCTACATCAAACAAGGTTTGAGAAAAGGTAGTAATTGTGCTGAAAGCATTACTAAGCTGAGCAGGATTAAAGCTGGTGCCATTAAACTGATCTCCAAACTGTAATTTACTTTTATCGAAGTTCTTAGTCAGCACTCCTAATTGTAATCCAAGACTAATATGCTGTGTTCCTTCCTTTCCAAAGCGGATATTGTTGTTGGCTACATTCACATGCACATTGGTGTTATTATATCCACCACTACCTGCAGTCTGATTTAAAAGATTCACTCCAAGTCCCCAGTTGTTATCAAACAACATATCGCCAGAAGCACCTACAGTAGAGAAAGGATTGGTAATACCACTCCACTGATTACGATAGATCGCAGTACCTCTTACATCCCCTTCACTGATTACGCCGGTAAGAGCAGGATTAAGAAACAGTGGGTACATATAATATTGTGTAAAGTGAGGATCCACCTGCGCTTTTACAGGGTGAACCATCAACAACCAACATGCTGCAATAAAAATTATCTTCTTCATTTTGTTTATTTTTAGGATGGTTTATCGGATAAGGTTTACTGAACCAGATTTTGTCTCGGTTACGTTATTAAAATAGGTAATCTTTACTACGTACACATACACACCAGAAGGTTGAGCAGTACCGTTGAATGTACCATCCCAACCCTTTAAAGTTGCATTGTCAGATTTAAAAATCATTTGTCCCCACTGATTATATATCATCATTACAGCCGACTTAACAGCAGCTCCATATACTTTAAACGTACTTGCATCTGCACTCCCAGCTGATGGTGCCAGCGCATTTGGAATATAAATAGAATTATTTACCCTAAGTATTGCACTATCAATAGCAGTACCACAATTATGAGGACTGTTAACCGTTAAATAATATGTTGTTGTAATAATAGGTGAAGCAGATGGAGTTAATGTATTAGCATTAGTCAGGTATAGTAAAGGCGTCCAGTTGTAACTAACATCAGTCCCAGATACTTGTCCAATTATTGTTTCTGACTGTCCTGACCCTATTGTCTGCAAAGGAGCAATGGATGCTGTTGGTTTTTGCCAAACATTAATTTTTACGCTTTGAGTATCGGTACAAATACCATTAGTAGCATATAAAACATACGTTATAGAATCAGTTGGAAATGCTTTAGTAATAGAGTCGTTTGGTGTAAGCAAATTTGTAGAAGGCTTCCATACATATGAAGTTCCGCCGCCACCCTTCAAGGTAATTGTGTCGTGTAAGCATAAACCAGTATCTGCTATAGTCCATGCAACAGGGCGATTTAAAACCTGTAACAAAATGGAGTCTTTAATTGAGCATCCTGCAGCGGTTGAAATCGTAGCATAATATTTACCAGCCTGACCAACTGTAACATTTTTTAAAGTTAGATTAAGCAGATTACTACTATAAGATGCTGGTCCTGTCCATTGATAGATATATGCAGCATTCCCATTTTGAATTACTGTATCACCCGCACATACACTTACATTTTTAGTAAAGTTAGAAACCGGAGATATATTTCTATTATAAAAAATGGTATCAGATACTACTCTACAGTCATTAATATTAATGGACGTTCCGTCTGCAACGGTTAATCTGTATAAATAGTTCCCCACATTATTTGTTGCCAGATTATAAGTAGCATTAGTTGCGCCTGCTATATCTATCCAGGTTTTTCCGCTATCAGTACTTTGTTGCCACTGATAATGAATACTACTGAAGCCTACTGAAACATTACTATTAAATGTAAAATGAGTGGTATCAGCACTACAAGAGTTTATATGATTTGAGCTAGTAGAGTTAGTTACTTTAACTAATGGTCCGCAAGGTCTTAGGGTAATATCATCAATGGCCAGATCATTCCCACAACCACCCGGAGCGTTATTACGCATTCTGATTACAACAGTACCACTACTTGCTGGAGCACTAAAAAAGAACCCATACTGCTTCCATTGAGGAGAACTTGCTACTGGTATACTACCTGTTTTATATTGTTGTATTACGGTTCCGCCTACTGTTTCAATACTAAAAGTTATATCTCCTTTTACAGGATTGCCTCCACAAGCAGATGGCACATTTAAGTTTAATATCCAGGATGCAAATTCGTAAGTAGTACCACTACATAAACCAGAAACAGTATCAATAAAAAAGTCGGATGGAGCGCTTGAAGCATTAATAATCATCATATCGCCATTTACTGAATTTGCAGTATGATCGGTATTTAATGTCCACCATGTACCACCAAAACAATAAGGACTGCTACTCATAATTGTGTAACTACCATCTGGAGGGCAGCTGGAACTTATATAATTGTATGTTGTGGTAAATCCGGAAATATTACTTGGCGAGGTTGGTCCAGATCCAAAGGTTATGTTAACTACCGGAGCTCCTAAGCTTCCAGAACATAGTTGAGCTTTAAGGGAGATTGAACTAAAAAGAATAATCAGAGTGGTGCACAACAATATTAGTTTGCGTAAAAAAGATGGCATAAGCATTAAATATTAATGAAAAACAATAAATTGACCAGTTACTTTACCGTTAGAAAGCGAATGATGTAAAGCTGCAAAACTACTAACCACTACGTCATATAACAAGTAAAGCACTACTACATTAGTACTACAACAAATACATAAAAGTAGCAGTTTAGCTTTTTAAGATACTACTATGCTACATCTATTAATTGACTTTTCCAACTCACTTTAACCTTACAATTGCAGTTGATAAATATATAATCCTTTAAAAAGGGACAGCATATTGCAGCAAAAATTCTTTGTAAAAGTTTAATTTTAATTATACTAAAAAGGCAGCTATGAATAATAGCTGCCTTTAATAAATTAATTACTTGATATTATTGAACTATCAATTTAACCGGGGCAAAACCCTCTACATTTAATAAATAAACACCTTCTGAAGGTTTAACCGGCAATGATATTTTTATATTATTACCCGATATATTTAAGTTATTACTATACAACATCTTACCAGATAAATCAAACAATTTAATAATAGGGGTCTTACGGGAACCTCCTTTAATATTAATAGTAAAATCTTTCCCTTGTATAGGATTAGGTGATATGCTAATAACAGTACTATTATTACCATTATTAACTACTTCAACACCTAATACTTCACTTTTACCATCTATATCATATTGTACTAATCTATAATAGTTTAATCCAACTGAAGGATTGTTATCATAAGAAACATATTCATTTATTGAGGTATTTCCTTTAGCAATTATTTTGTTCATTGGTAGAAATTCTTTCCCATCGGTACTTTTTTCTATCATATAATAAGCATTCCCTTGTTCATTAGTAGTTGTCCAGTTTAAAACTACCTTTTCAGTATTCTGCATAGCAGCTTTAAAACTTATTAATGTAACAGGCAATGGCAAACAACTTGTTCCAACTGTTGCGCTATGCGGTGTGGCCATTGAATTATGCTCTCCTCCAGGAACCTGATAGGTAAAGTAAATACTTAAAGGTGTTCCGTTTGGTATTGTTAATGCATATCTGAAATCAGATCCTACAGCAGTCATTGCATACCCAGGATATGCTCCTGTAAGGCCTTGTCTTACATATACAAAAGCATAGCTACAACCTGCAATAGGGGTAAGTGGATGAAAAGTAATAACCGTTTTTCCATTAATCTGTTCCACTCTATAACTGTATTCGCCGCTGGCAATTGTACCGCAGAAACCCATAGAATTGTCTATATTAACTATAACTTTCACTAATGAAGAAAAAGCTGTCAGACCTGCACTATCCGTTAATTTAGCTGTTACAGCATAATTACCCGCAGGAATATTATTCCAGTTAAACCCATAAGGCGCAGTAGTACTTGTTGCAAGTAATGTAGATCCGTTAAAGAATTCCACTTTAGTAATAGGGCCATTTGCATCTGTAGCAGTTGCATTTACTACAATATTGGCAGGCTCCAGGTAAGTAGAATTGTTCAGCGGAGCAGTAATATTTACAGTTGGCACACTTAAAACACCAGTACAATTATCCCCTACAGTATAGCTATGAGGATTAGCACTTGAGTTACGCTCTCCACCAGAAGGCACCTGATAGGTAAAATAAAAGCTTACAACAGTTGTATTTGCAATTGCTGTTGTATATGTAAAGTCTGTACCTACTGCGGTCATATTATAGCCTGCATAAGCACCCGTAGTTCCTATACGCATATAGAAAAGTGCATAAGCAGATCCTGCAATTGGCGATAGAGGGTGCATTGTAAAGGTTACATTTCCATTATTTGTTTCTGCTTTATACTCATAGTCCAAACTTACAGCAGTACCACAATAGCCGTCGCCACTTGGGCCAGCCACAATAACACTAACCGGAGAAGATGTACTTGTTAAGCCAGAAGTATCCGTAGCACGAGCCGTGATAGTGTAATTACCCGCATTTACATTGTTCCAGTTTAAAGTATAAGGAGATACAGAATCTACTCCCAATGAAGTGCCTCCCTTAAAAAACTCCACTTTCTTAATCATTGAACCGGCAGAAGTTGCAGTTGCATTGATTACAATATTAGCAGGAGCATTGTAAGTAGCATTATTTAAAGGTGCAGTAATAGATACCACTGGAGCAGTTCCTTTATTATAAAAGAAATAAATATTATCAAGATAGACTTCGCTGGAAGCAGTCCCTACAAACTTCATCTGACCTATATTATTTAAGGCAATAAGATTGTATTGAGAAAGTGGTATATCGAAACTATTCCAACCTAAAAGTGTTGGTGAAAGAGTAACTTTTTGTTCCACAGCAGTAGTCTGATTAATCAGATAAGCATCAAATGTGGTACAATCAGCTGTCCAGATATCGAGGTGTAAATAGTTCATAGCTGAAGCATCGACAACACCCGTGAATTGTACTCCCTGATAATTGAAATTACTATACTTCTTGGTAGAATCTCCTGCAATAGTTAAATTAGTAACTGTTGTAGTTTGTCCCCAGCCTGGTGCCCAGTCTATACCAGTAATATTAGTATACGCATTACTGAATAAGGAGATATAATTAGCAGGAATTCTTAGTGGAGGAGTAGGCGCAGCAACGGCAGGAGGCGGAAAAGAAACCGATAAAGTAGCAGAGATTGAGCCAGCACCAAAACTACCAGCAGCAGCTTGAGTAGCTTTGATGATTGAATTTCCTACCCCTTTGATAGTAACCAGACTCCCACTTATAGTAGCCACACTAGTATTACTACTAGTATATGTAAATGCACCTGTACTATTAGAAGTAGGTGCAATGAGCGTAAAAGGAGCATCTCCCATAAACTTAGCAGGAACCGTAAAACCTGAAATGGTAGGGCCTGAAGATGATTTAAAGAAGTAAATATTATCAAGATACACTGTTGTGCCTCCAAAAGGAGTAGATACGAGTTTCAATTGACCAATATTCGCTAAAGCTATATTAGTATACTGTGAAAGTGAAATATTAAAGCTGTTCCAACCAGACAAGGTAGGAGTAACTCTAACACTTTGTTCTACCGTAGCAGGACTGGTATTGATCAGAAAAACATCGAATGCAGTACAATCTGCTGTCCAGATGTCCACATGAATAGAATCCATGGAAGAAGCATCTACCGAACCGGCAAACTGTACTCCTTCGTAATTAAAGTTGCTATATAGTTTAGTAGTATTTCCTGCAATTACAACATCGGACACTACGGTTGTTTGTCCCCAGTTTGGAAACCAGTTAATACCTGCAACGTTGGTATAGGTATCCGAAAACAACGAAATAACATTCGAGGCAGCTCTGGTAGCAGGAACAGGAGCTCCGACAACTGGTTGGGCAGCCAATCTAAAAATCATCAGACAAAGAAGGACAATAAATGCGTAATTTTTTTTCATACTTAATTTTTGAAGTTAGCAACGACTTAGTATAGTAACATTTCTGGGAGGACTTAATAAAGTCAATCGCTTAAAATCGTTAGTTTATACTAATAATGTAAAACTATATGTAAATAGCAGTTGGTTATTGCACTGTACTACTTCAATACTACATCAAGAAATAAAAAAATACAGAATTTCATCAGTAAAGGCTCATTATTCAATTTAAAATGTCCATTTTTTTGATTTTATACCACCCTCTGGGTAGAGGAGTGTAGAATGAGCGTTAAAGCAATAGGGTAAAACTGGTCATTTGCGTATCTGGGTATATTAGTTGAAAGAAAAAGGGACTCTTTTAAAGAAAAAAGCTTCTCATTTGAAAGATAATGTTGCGCATTAGAAACCGCGAGGCTCTCATTTCAAAACAATTGCCTATCATTGAAGGCAATAGGGTGCGCATTGCAAAACAATTAATATACAACTAAATATCCTAGTCATACTATTCACTATCAATAGTACATATTGCTACCGCTGATTTTATTTAAACAGCTTCATAGTATGTACTTAACCATTCTTTATTTTAATAACTTCGGCTGCAATACTTACAGCAATCTCCTGAGTAGTTTTACTGTTTATGTTTAATCCTATTGGAGCATGAACGGCAGACAAGAGTGCATCGGGAATGCCTTCTGCTTTAAGCTCTTCAAAAAGGGTTGCTATTTTCTGTACACTTCCCAGCAAGCCAAGGTATCTAAATGTTTTTTGGATCAACTGAGTAAGTACTATTTTATCAGTACGATACCCAATGGTCATTATCACCACAAAATCGGTAGGATTAGCAGCAATTGTTTCGCCTATCAGCGGATAGTCTACTATCTGTATTTCATCGGCAAAATTATTGTCGTCAATAGTGTTCAGATTCTCCCGATCATCATATAGATGTATATAAAAACCTAGCTGCTTCATTAGCTGCGATAAAGCAAGTCCACAATGCCCACCACCTACAATATGTATAACAGGTAAGTCCTTTATAAGACCAGTATAACACCAGTCCGTTTCGGAATGATATACCAGTTCCTGTTTTGCTATTTGGGTAAGAGCAATACCCTGTGCTGTAATAGTAATAGCAGCATTATTATCTGTTGCAATAATGGTTTCTATAAGGGCAATGTCTTTAGTCAGCAGCGGAACAAAAGCAATGGTCTGACTACCACTACAAATCATTCCCGACTGATTCTTTGGATGCACTTTGTCGTGGTATTGTTCCTGTAGGAAGGGTGTATATGTTTTCTCTTCCAGCAGCTTGCGGGCTTTTTCTACCAGCTTAAATTCCATTACGCCACCACCAATGGTACCATTAAAAGTACCATCATCGGCTACGGCCATTTTAAAGGCAGTTCTCCCAGGAGAACTGCCTTCACTGTGTACCACATAAAGCAGGTAAACTGCCTTACTGGCCTTTAAACTGTTTACTATATAATGCCAGCAATCCATTATTTCATTTTCCTGTTTTCCAGTATCTTCTTAAACGAACGACCTCTTATTTCATCAAGCGTTAAACCTGTCTCCAGCACTTCTTCTTCGGTAATAGCGCCACTGTTTAAGGCTCTTAAAAAGTAGTTTAATAATCCCTGACCTGTAGCAGCATCATCAAATACATCTCCAATCAAAGTAGCTCGGGCAGCCTTTTCTACAAAGGTTTTTAAACGATCAACTGCATCATCATAACTCTCTAAAAAGAAAGCATAAACAGCAGCATAACGCATAGGAAACTGCGCTGGATTAAGATCCCAACCCTGATAATATCCATTCCATAAAGAGTGACGTATATGATCATATCCTTTCTTCCATGCTCTATGAACTACCTGCATGTTTTCTTCCTTTTGAGCATCAGTCAGTTCACCACGATGAGGTCCAATAGGCATGGTATTAGTAGCACCATCGCTCAACCAGATACCGGTATGTGCAAGCGCCACTTTAGTTACATGATGCGCAAAGTCGCAAACCGGATGATCCATCTCCTGATACTTAGCTGTAATGCTGCAGCTTGCCGTATAATCATAGGTCCCAAAGTGCATGGCTATGCAACGACCTTTACTTGCTTTAATAAATTTATACAAAGGATTGGTACCATCAATAGCCATTACCGCCTGAGTTGTTTCAACCATCATTTCCATCTTTAAAACACCTTTACTAAGGCCAAGTTCTTCTTCCAGAATATCGAAGAAGCCTGCCAGTGTTTCAGGTTGTTCTGGTATAGTAACCTTGGGCAACATTACTACAAAGTTGTCTGGAAGTTTACCGTTGGTTTCTTTTACTAATGTAGAGATAAATAGATCCAGCGTTCTTAGTCCTCTTTCTTTCATTTCTTCGGTAAAAGGCTTAACTCTTATACCAATAAATGGAGAGAGGGTTTTATCGTTCATTCCTATTGCTACTTCTTTTGCCACTGCTATTGCTGTAGCATCTTCTTCCTCATTGCTTCTGTTGCCATAGCCATCTTCGAAATCTATACGGAAGTCTTCTATTGCTTCAGACTTTAGTTTTGCTACTACTTTATTATAGATCTTCTTAGCAAAATCATCTCCTCCGATTAACCCAAAAGCTTTTCCAAACACTTCATGATTAGGAGCATAAGTATCCAGTATCTCTAAGGCTCTTTGACCTAGGTTAATTGGGGAGTCAGATTTAAAAAGGTTGGCACCACCATACAAAGTATGTACCGGTTGACGATCGCTTTTATCGCCAGGATAAATTTCATTGAAAGCATTGTTTGCGTCCCTTAAACGATTGAACAATTGTTCTTTTTTAGAGGATGAAATTGTCATGATTATTTGTTGTTTAATTGTTTTGTAAGTAATGTGTTCGTCTAATTGATTAGCTTCCTCGGTAAGTAGAATATCCAAAAGGATTTAATAATAAAGGAACATGATAATGTGCATCATCAAAAGTATTGAACATAATTTCTACTTCAGGATAAAAGGTCTTACTATTCTTAGCAGCATAATAAGAGCCAGTATTGAATACCATTTTATAGCAAGCAGGAATCAGGTTTCTTTCGGAAGGTAATAAGTCTGGAATTCTTCCATCTGTATTGGTAATACCCTGTGCAATTGTCTGCCATTCATTATTGTGAAAAGACTTCAATCTAATGCTGATATCTTTCCCCGGCAATCCTATGGAAGTATCTAAAACATGGGTAGTTATCTGACTTACTTTCAAGAAACTAAAGTCGGCAAGTGGCAGTAGTTTCTTAAAACGTATGATGGTAATTTTTTGTTGTTCTCCCATAGCAATGTTCAATTCTTCTGCAATAGAATTCTGCAGTCTGTCCTGCAGTAAAGCAAGCATTTCTTCTGCTGATTTTCCGGTAGCACAAACTATAAAGATGAACCCGAATTTATTTTCATATTCTGTATTCGCTATTGCCAGATTATTGATAGTATCGGCAGTAGCTTGCGTAATAGAAGCCTGTTCTTTACCGGCAAACTTTTCTGTCAGGCTCTTTACATCGCCAATCTTAGGGTGTTCTCTAAAAGATAAACGCCAATCCTCTTCAGTACATTTATTATACCAGTTATCGGTCGCTAAATCCACCAGCTGTTTCTCTGACTGAAAGGGAAAATAATTCAGTAAAGAATTAACCCATGTTGTAGATCCACAACAAGAGAATAAAAGCTTGGCAGCTTCTTCTGTAGAGAGTTTATTGAAATCTGATAAGGTCATTTGTAATACAATTTTATCGCTATTATTTAATACTCGCACCTTGTTCTATCCAGCAACGAACAATATTTCTTTCTTCGTCGGTCATATTGGTCTTATTGTTCTGCGGCATCGTTTTGGTAAGCACCACTCTTTGCATGATTAAGTCTTTCTTTTTAAAGACATCCTCAGGTGTATCAAACTTCACTCCATTGGGAGCTACTTT
The DNA here is from genome assembly GCA_903907815.1 of uncultured Chitinophagaceae bacterium. Taxonomy (GTDB): domain Bacteria; phylum Bacteroidota; class Bacteroidia; order Chitinophagales; family Chitinophagaceae; genus CANFLJ01. The sequence goes on from CAIVPM010000222.1 coordinate 10,109, forward strand.
ATATACATCATCTTTAGGGTTGGCAGAATGACAATGAACACATCTCTTCTGAACAATTGCATTTACTTCTGCAACACTGATAGTAGCCTTGCATTGATTAGGATTTGTATCCGGAGCAGAGATAAAACAGGCTGATAATAGTATCAGTATTGACACCGGAAGTATCCACACATTCAATTGTTTTTTTTCTTTCAGATTCAGGTAATGTTTCACACCTGCTGCACCCAATGAAATAATTAATAAAATTAACCATGGATATTTAAAACCAAAGGTGGAAGGAAAGTGATTACTCACCATTACAAACAATACAGGAAGGGTAAAATAGTTGTTGTGTAAAGATCTTGCTAACGCCTTTTTACCTAATGTAGGATCAAGTGGTTTGCCTAATTTAGCAGCATTTACCATCGCTTTCTGAGATGGGATAATGACAAAGAAAACGTTTGCCACCATGATACTTCCTATCATAGCACCAAAGTGAACATAAGCAGCTCTACTACTAAACACATGGCAATAAAACCAGGCGAATCCTATTAATAATGCAAAGCCTATAATAGAAAATAATACCTGATTCTTTATTAGCGGAGACTTACACATTAAATCATAAATAAGCCAT
>CAIVPM010000223.1 GCA_903907815.1 uncultured Chitinophagaceae bacterium
ATTCTCAATCTTGGGTAAAATGAAAGATCACAGCTACGATGGTTTCAATGGACTGGCCAAAAAACAACCATTTGTAGCCTTCGCCAATACGGTCTTCTTCATGTCGTTGGCAGGTATACCATTAACAGGAGGATTCTTTGCAAAATACTTCATGTTATCAGCAGCAATTAGTGCAAATGGAATTGGTATTTTATGGTTGGTAATAGTAGCCTTAATCTTCGCAGCAGTGAGTGTATATTACTATTTCGGAGTAATTAAATCAATGTACTTCAAAGAAGGAGAAGCAGAAATAAGCGATGTAACGCCAGCATATAAATATGCATTAGCAATACTAGTAGTAATAGTATTTGTATTAGGAATTTACCCAAGCGTTGTAACCAACTGGTTATACTTCTAAGAAAAGGTTTGTAAATTATTTTATAGCTTCTATTCTGTCTACATAAGATTGGCATCTATCAGATACTTCGCCATTATGCAATAGCTTTTATAGAAAATTGGTGATTCATAAGTTGTGCTGCAAACTTTATACAGGCACTAATATCTTCCTTTTCTAAAGTTGGGAACTGGTTAAGTAATTCCTCAGTAGAATCACCTGCACTTAGGAATTCTAATATGGATTGAACAGTAATCCTTTTACCTCTTATAACAGGTTTGCCATTACAGATATTACTGTCTATAATTATTCTGTCAGTCAACAATTCCATAACGATTATTTAAAACGAAGTTAGTATAATAAATGTAAAATCATCAAATTACAAATTCTAACAGATGTACGCCAATCAGCCAATCGATTCTCTGTATTTGTATTCAAACAGCGGTAGCTGTTCTCTGTGCGCCTCTGTATTAAGTCTAAGAATTAGCGATATTTCCATTATTATATTCTCCGTGCCTCCGTGGTAAATGTATTAATTGGCTGGTTGTATTCAATCCGATAATCCGCATATAAGCGAATTGTATATTATTAACGTACCTCTTGTTCTCCTTTCTCTGCGGAAAATGTATTTGTATTCAATCAGCTAATCCGATAATCCGCCAATCCGCTAATTTGTATTCTGTATTCATTCATAATTTTTAATTCTTAATTATTAATTTGAGTATATACGGCGTCAACACCGACGTAAATATCCCATTCAATATAAGTCCCAGACTCGAGTACACTCCATAGGTAGAGCTGATAGCCATCGATCTTGATGTGCCAATACCGTGCGAAGCAGTACCCATTGCCAGACTTTGAGATATTGGATTAGTCACTCTTGCCAACTTAAGAATAGTATAGCCAAAAATGGCGCCAAATATGCCCACTACAAGCACTACAGCAGCAGTTAAGGCCGGAATACCACCAATCATTTTGGAGACTTCCATCGCTATCGGAACAGTTACCGATTTAGGGGCTACTGATAAAACAATTTCTTTAGATGCTCCCAGCAGTTTTGCAATCAAGACTACCGATACTATGCCTGCTATACAACCCGCTAGTTGAGATACGACTATAATTACTGCCTGTTTCTTTATCCTTTCCAGTTGCAGATAAAGGGGGACACCCATTGCTACAACAGCAGGTTTCAGAAAGAATTCTATCATCCTTGTTCCCTGATGATAAGCGCTATAATCAATATTGAATACAGTTAAAAATAAGATGATGATAGCCACCGATACCATGATAGGATTCAATAGAATCCATTTCAGTTTCTCCTGTAGCTTTTGTGCCAGAAAGAAGATGATAAAAGTAAAGCAGAGTACAAATACCTCACTCTCCAGAAATTGTTTCATTCGATTGTTTTTTACGCATAATCTGATGTACCCATCCCGTTACTACCAGCACAATAATAGTGCTCACAATGGCCGATGCAATGATGGGCCAGAACGAAGCTTTTATCAGGTTAAAATAGAATAGGAGCGATACGCCTGCAGGTACAAAAAAGAAGGCAAGATTCTTCAGCAATAAATCGGAGAATCCTTTTACCCATTTCACTTTTATCCAGCCAATTTTCAGTAGCAGGGTAAGTAGCAGCATACCTATAATGCTCGAAGGAAGTTTAAAGCCTGTAAACATTACGATAAACTCGCCAATAGCCAGACACCCGAATATGATAGAACATTGTCTTATCACTTGTTCATTTTTAGTAACCCCGCAAAGGTAATGTTGAGCCTATTCAGATACTCAATTACATAACATAAAATAAGTGAGAATAATTTGTATTACTGTAGTTCAATTTTTAATTCTTAATTCTTAATTTTTAATTCTTAATTTTTAATTCTTAATTCGAATTTGGGCAGGCCTTTGGCCCCCGCTATCATTCCAATCTTTTGCAGCGCCTTATCTACCCTTATTGCAGAAAAGCCTGCTTGGCGCATCAAAAGGATTTTCCCTTCTATCGGTTTTGCAATACAAAATATATCCCTCTTTGCGAGTGAAGCGAAGCAATCTGAGTCTTAAATCATTGGAATCTTTAAAGCAGCCTACAATCTAATCGAGGGTATAAAACGCATTCAACACATACCAATAACAGTCTTATCCCTTTAAGAACTCATTATCTGCTTTACTTTTTTCTTTCTTACTAATTCTATAAGAAATGTATATTACCAACAGAATGGTGATTCCCCTAAAAATATTATCCTGCAAACTCATAGTAATAGTGCCTTGCCAGTTACTTATTGTTGTTGCAGTATCCATTAAGGAGTGTAAAAAGAGCGGGAACCAAAGATTCCAGTTTGAATACTTATAAAAAAAGTAAAACCCTGTTCCCGCACCAAATGCTGTGCAAAAAACAACAACGGACTCTGAAATATTATGCGCCTGATATAAATGCCCCAAAGCAAATAATAAACTGGATAATATTAATGGAATAATAGCAGGCCATTTAGCATACCTTACTAATATACCTATCACAAAACCTCTGTATATAATTTCCTCATGATAACCAGGATGTATGCCTTCTATCCATATGTCCGAAAAACTTACGCTCTTATTAAATCCATGCAAATATTGCATACCAAGCAAATGGGGTAATGCTGCTAATAATGCCAGTAAAAATGCCATCGCTATTCCCTTGTTTAAACCTAACATTTCCAACATTCTTTTAAAGGAGAAGTCTGCTAAGTAAAAGGTTACTAAAAAACAAAGTATAAGGCTTGTTCCATTGCAAAGCAACACCTTAAAATTATAAGGAAGTGCATTAAAATTCTCCTTCCCATATATAACGTAAGCACAAATAGAAGGTACAAATAATGTAAGTACAAATGTTACTAGAACAAGTGCCGAAATAATTGTCTGTTTTTTATAAATACTCAATTTTATTTTCATTTTGTTATATCGTAATAACCACTTTATTTTCGCTTCGGGAATATCTTAAAAACTCAATTTATAGTCTTTGTTTTTTAGGTATA
>CAIVPM010000224.1 GCA_903907815.1 uncultured Chitinophagaceae bacterium
AATTCTATCCTAAAGATTTTTTTGATTCATGCAACAACGCCATTCTTAATTAAGAATTAAATTACTCCACACTCATTACCGTAACGCTTATTATATCGCTAAAGTTGCCTATCTCTTTATTTGCCTGCAGGTAAATAATCTTATATCGCCATACTTTAGTTATGCCTGTTACAGGCAAATCTGCATTGTCTATAAAATCAGCCTGCATACTTACTTTATATTCTATTAGTTTTCCATCACCACTATCTTTATATACCTGATAACCCTGATAAATTCCTTTTTTGCTATGAAGAATAGGGTGACCTGCAGGTGAAATTTTAGCAGTTAATGGTGGCTTAATTACAGCAACCGTGTCACTACGTTCTTCCGTAGCAAGATAAATACCCAGTGCAATACCAATTGCATTACTAAAATTAGGACTTTTTATACAGTCGTCTGTAATTTTAGCAAATTGAGAAACTACATTTCCTGAAGTGAATACAGGAATAGGTACTGGATAAACAAATAACGGTGGAAATGGGGTTAATGGCTGAGAAGATGGTCCATCTTTAATCCAGTTTTTGCAGGCAGTAACTGCAACACCGGATAAATTCATAGCCATTTCTACATCCATTATGTACTGATACAAATGGTAGGCTGCTTTAATGGCCGTTACTTGCTCATCAGTTATATCTAATAATTTCTGGTAAAAACTAATGTTGTCGCAGAATTTTTTAAATTGTCCCAGAAATAACATGTCTGATCTTACTATTATTTTTTTCATTTTAATTTTTTTGTTAGGAACTGTCAACTGCTTTACCGTTGGGTTCAATTCCTGGTAATAAAATACTTTTTGTTTACGAATACGCCATTTAACAGCTCTCCGTGTAGGTACCACGGACAATCCGTACCTATACCACGAACTCTTCGTTGTTGTACTACGAACCATCCGTTGTTATGCCCCGACAGTTCGTGTAGGTATCACGGACAATCCGTACCTGTACCACGAACTCTTCGTTGTTGTACCACGAATCATCCGTTGTTATGCCCGGACAACTCGTGCATGCTACACCGTTGAGTGTGTAATACGTACTTCTTGTATTGTAGATAAGTAACTACTACTAAATAATGGTTACCTAACTATGAATATGTATTTACCCAACATGCTGTAGTATAGTCTTTATAGTTGGGTTTTTCCTGCCCGGGTGTTGGATAAACTTATCCCTTTCCCCGGAGCTTTATCCCGCGACTTCCGTGGCGCAGCTGCCAAAGTTGTTTTGTAGATAGTGGGAATAATTTACTGTTAAATACAATAGTGGAGATTTTGCAAATGTAGTTTTACTATTTAAAGTGAAAACGGATACCAGATAATTGCAAACAAACTGTATATTCATGTAGTTTTATTAGCCCCCAGATGTGTACCGGGATTTTTGAAGAATGTCTTCGGGGTGCAATCTAACTTGATAAATAGTATGAAATAATGACCTTCATTGGTTTAGCGTATGATAGATATCATGTATTCCTTATTTTTAAAAATAATCACTAAATATTTTCAATAGGAAACAATAAATTAATATTAGCTTAACCTTAAGTTAACATTGGACTGTGAAGTTTGCATGTCAGAACTAAGAGAAATTATGTACCAATCTGTACCATTCTCTATGTTTTGATATATTAATTCGTAAACAGCAAACAAATCTATATGAGCAGTTTTACTCCCATCAAAAGTATTAAAAGCAGTAAATTATTTACTGGAATCAAGTTCAGAACCCTGCCTATTGTGGCTTTCATGATGGCTATGATAGTCGGATTATCTGGGTTGAATGCTCAGATTCTTACATTTAATTTTACAGGTACTGCTCCATCTTTAAATACACCTTGGACATCAACATCCTCCCTTAATGCTAATCTTACTTTAACTACTGGTGTAAGTCTTGGTGCTGGTGTTGTTGGGGCAAATACAAATAACCGTGTTAGCACTACTGGTTATAATGTAAATACAACCCTAGCCACAGCAATAACTGGAAATAACTACATTAATTTTAAAATTACACCAGCTCAAGGGTATAATTTAAGTCTTGCAGGCAAAACAATAGTATTTACAGTTCAATCAAGTGGTACAGGAGTCACAGATTGTGCATTACTTACAAGTATAGATGGATTTACTACTTCCAATGTTATTGGCTCAAATGGGCCTTCCGGAGTAACATCAACTACTACTTTAAGAAATCTTACAACTACTGGCATAACATATACATTTGGAAATGGTGCACAATACAGCAATATAACCTCTACTGTAGAGTTTAGGTTCTATGCTTATAATGCAAGTGGTAGTGGAGGTACATTTAGTTTAAATGCTTGTTCATTAAATGGAACCTTAGCAGCTTGTACGCCTGTAGCTGCAACTGGTTTATCAGGTACGGCAGGCGATACAAAGTCTACCGTTTCCTGGACTAACCCTGCTTGTTTTTCAAAAGTAATGTTGGTTGCAAATACTAACGCATTTACTAGTGCTACTCCTTCGGGGTCTTCCTATACTGCAAACTCTCCATCTTTTACAGATGCTGCCAATACAGCTTTTGATGGTGGTGTAGTATTATATTATGGTACAGGAAATACAGTAAATTTAACAGGGCTGACAAACGGTACTTCTTATAATTTAAAATTATTTACACAATCTGTATCTGGTACATGGTCTTCTGCAGCTACTGGTACTGCTTCTCCTATAGCTTGTTCAAGCCCTACAGCTGTAACAGGGTTATCTGCTACTAATGCAAATGCACAGTCTGTGCTTACCTGGACTAACCCTGCCTGTTATGATAACATCATGGTAGTAGCTTCTTCATCTTCTTTTACAAGTGCCGCTCCTTCAGGCACTGCTTATACTGCACACTCAGCTAGTTTCACCGACGCTGCCAATAGTGCCTTTGATGGTGGTGTAGTAGTTTTTTATGGTAATGCCACCACTGCAACAATTACAGGACTAACTAATGGAACAACTTATAATTTTAAAGTATATACTGTAAAAGGGTCTACCTGGAATGGTACTGCTACAGCTTCAGCTGCTCCTTACCTTCCTGCTTATTTTTGGAATGGGGCAAATCCTACCAGTGGTAGTTCTGTTGTTTCTGCAGGTGGTACTGGTACATGGAATACTGCAAATGCTTGGGTACAACCTACTTCAACAGGTACTGGTGCTAATTGGGCTGATGGAAATAATGCTGTATTTGCTGGTACTGCTGGTACAGTTACTTTAGATGCTTCTAAAACAACTTCAGGAACTTATTTTAATACACCTGGTTATACTTTACAAGCAGGAGCCACATCAACCTTAACTGGACCAATATATTTAAATTTTAATAGTGGTTCTGCTCCTTATACTTTAACGGTAAAACCGGTTACTTTTACACTTACCATTCCTAACAGTATCTCTAGTACAGGGTCTAATTCAGGTACTTTAGTTTTAGATGGTGGAAGTCTAGGTGCAACTAACTTTGCAATTCTATCTTTAACTGGAGCAAGTCAATCTATTTCAACTCCAGTTACTGTTCAGTCAACTGGTAATACAGCTGGTTCTGGTACAGTAGGATTGGTAGTGAGTGCTACAGGTACTTATAATGTTACTGGAAATATTACCAATAATGCAAATACTTATTTGTTATTAGGCGGTACAAGTGGAGGAACTCTTACTGTTTCTGGTCAGATTTCTTCTTCTACTTATGGTATCATGTATGCCAATAAAACAGCAGGTGGTGGTGCTGCTCCTTTATACTTAAATCATGACAATAATTATACGGGTTCTACTTTAATTAATGGAGGTGGAACTAATGGACTAGTATCATTAGGTACCGATGGTGCTCTTCCTGCTACTACCGATGTAATAATGGGCTATACTAGTAGTAATGGAGGTTTCCTGGATATAAATGGACATAATCCTACGATTAATTCTATTTCCAGTGCCAATGCTTCTGCAACTGTAGGGGTTACCAATGGTGCTGCTGGAACTGGAACGAATACATTAACTATTGCTGGTAGTACTACTCAAACACTTGCGGTTCCTATTAATAATGGTGCAACTGCTAAAACTGCTTTAGCAATTACAGGTGCTGGTACTTTAACGCTTTCTCAGGCTTCATCATTTAGCGGAGGATTATCTATCTCTGGTGGAGGTAAATTCCAGGCAGGTATTGCTTCGGTATTCTCTGGTAGCCCCGCCATAAACTTGGATGGTGGAACTTATTCAACTGGAGCTACTACTGGATATTCAGCTACTACAGGTAGTTTAAATATTGGTACAAATGGTGGAACAATATCTCTAGGTACTGCTTCACATACCTTAACCATTGCTAGTAGCACAGGAAATACATGGGGTGCTGGTAATTTAACCGTTAATGGCTGGACAAGAGCTGCAAATACAGCTACTGCAAGCGCTGGCAAAATTGTTATAACATCGGGTGGTTTAACTTCTACTCAATTAGGAAAGATCAGCTTTAATGGATTTAGTGGTCATGCTATATTTAATCCTGCTGCTACTACCGAACTGATACCTGATTATGTTGATGGTTCTAACAATACAAATTTTGGAACTGCTACTTATAATCCTTCTTCTACTGCTGCTGCTTTAACTGTTGCTGCTACCTGTAATAGTGCTGCTATTTCGGGAACTGCAACGTATCAGTGGTTTAGCAGTCCTAATTCGAATGGTAGTTCAGCAACTAATTTAGGTGCTGGTGCAAGAACGGCTTCTTATACTCCTTCTGTAACTAACAATACAAGTTCACCTATTACTACTTATTACTATTGTGTAATTACGTATAACAACTATACCTATACAACACCAGTTTCAGGTGCAATAATTGTAAATCCTGCTCCTGCAATTAATATATCTGCATTATCTGGTGCTTCTAATCTTACGTATCTATTGGGTAATGGACCTTCTGCTATTGCCAGCTTTACGGTAAGCGCTACTTATTTAACAGGCGGTTCTGGTACTATTACCATTGATAACGGTTCTTCTAATGCACTAAGTTATTTTGAATTAAGTACCGATTATGTAGCTGGTTCAAATCCTGGAACATGGGCTGGTACTGCTTCTATAAGCTATAGTTCAGCTACTCTTGCCACAACAACTGTTTATGTTAGATTAGCAGCTGGACAAGCAGTTAATAACTCTATTTCTGAAACATATCTTTCTGTGTATGGTGGTGGTGCTACTACCAGCCAGTCAGGTTTCTTGAATGGTTCAGTTACCTCCAGTACACCTCCGGTAATTACTGGTCAACCTTCATTATTAAACAGTACTTCTTGTAATACAGGATCGGCTATCAGCCTAACAGTAACACCAGGTACCGATGCAACTCCTGCTTATCAGTGGTGGTATAATACCAGTGCTTCTACATTAGGGGCTCAGGTTCTTACTGCAAATGCAAATGGGGCAAGTTATACGCCAGCAATTACCAGTCAGACTGTAGCTGGAACTGCTTACTATTATTATTGTACTGTAACAGATACTTACAGTAATTTAGCAACCAGTGATTTTTCAGGAGCTATTACTATTAATGCTCCAATTGCTGCTGCAACTGTTTCAATAGTTGCCAGCAGTACTACTATATGTTCAGGTAGCAATGTTACTTTTACAGCAACCCCTGTTAACAATGGAGGTTCACCTTCTTATCAATGGTCTTTATTTAATGGAACAAGCTGGGTAAATGTTGGTACAAACAGTAACACTTATTCTACTACCACATTAGCAGATCAGCATCAGGTAAAAGTTACTTTAACTCCAACGGGTGGATGTTTAACAAGTACTGCAGATGCTATTTCAAATACGATTACCGAAACAGTTCCGGTTACAGAAACAGCTTCTTTTTCTATTGCTGGTAATTCTGTAGCATGTATCTCTAAAAGTGTAACGTTTACAGCTGCTGCTCCTACAGCTACACCTTCCAATACCTTCGATGTAGGTGGTGCTGGTGCAACTTACGACTGGTATTTAAATTCCGTTTTACAATCAGGGCATACCAATACTTTTACTTATACTACAGGTGCTACCGCTACTACCGATAATGTATATGCTAAATTGCATACTGCTACCGGTGTTTGTGTAAGTTCTAATCTTGTTACTTCTACTAATACAGTGAGTGTGGTAGTAAGTGCTGCTATTCCTTCGGTAACTACTACCTCTACAGGTGTAGTACTTTATCCAGGCTTTACCAGCACTTTTGCTGCTACTGCTTCAGGTACAGGAACATTAAGTTATCAATGGAAAAATAATGGCGCTTCAATTACTAATAATGCTACTAATGGCAATACTGCAACCACAGCAAATTATACTGCTAATGCAACTGATTTAACCAATGCTGCAAGCGTTACTTGTACAGTTACATCTTCTTTAGGATGTTCTGCAACAGCTACCGGTATCACCGTTTCTATTCCAACCCCTGTTGCATTTACTCCAGGTAACATTGTAGTAGAAAGAGTAGGAGATGGTGTAACCAATAATGCAGCTAATGCAGGTAGATTATTTATCGATCAGTTTGCACCTTCTGGTGCAAGCCAAACGGCTATAAGTTCTTCTCCTTTGCCTTATTCAGTGGGTGCATATTCTACTGGTTCTTCTTCTACCACTAATTTTAGTTTAACCACAAGTGCTAATGCCACTTCAGAAGGATACATGACATTGTCTGCTGATGGTAAATTTCTGGCAGTTCCAGGATATAATGCTCCTATAGCTACTGTAAGTATTGCAACTACAACAACAAGTGCTCCTAGTACAAACTATCGTGCTGGTGGTGTTGTTTATGGTTCGGGTATTGCTACTGTTCCTTTAGCGGCAGATTTTCAATCGGGCAACAACCTACGTAGTGTAGTTTCCGATGGTACATCTTTCTGGTTCTCCGGAGCATCAGGTTTTTATTACTTCAGCAACTTATATGATAATAGTGCTAAGACTTATGGAAGTGTAAATACAAGAACACTTAAAATATACAATGGCTCTATCTATGGTAGTTCAGCTTCAGGTTCAAATATAGGTATAAACTTTGTAGATTATCTATCAAACCTGGGTGATAATGGAACTACCGCTGCAATGACATTGTTAACACCGGTTTCTCCTAATAACGCTCCAAATGCCAATGGATTTGTTATGAATCCTACTGGCGATGTGATATATGTAGCCGATGGAACCAACGGTATTATGAAATTTACTTACAATGGAACAGCATGGTCTAAAGCGTATGTATTAAACACTACTACTTGTCTTGGTATTACAGGAATATTTACGGGTACAAATCCAGTAATTTATGCTACATCGTCTTCTGGTGCACCAAGTAAATTATTTTCTGTTACGGATGCAGGAAATCCAGGCACAGCTACTGCAACTTCAAGCAACTATACACTATTATCTACTTCTGCAAGTACTTGTGTTTACAAAGGAGTGGCTTTAGCGCCATCTGCCAGCCAAACCAGCATTATATATGCAAACACAACATATCAGGGGAATAATTTTGGTGCTGGTGCTTTTTCAAATACCTATGCTAATTCACCTACTACTTCAGTAGCTTCAGGTAATGTAAACTTTTTTGCAATTGCTGGAATTTTCTTAAACAATCCGGTAGTTATTACACCAGATGCTGGTTTCGAAGTTTCTCTAGATCCTTCTTTCGGTACTTATTATACCAATGCATCTCCTCTTAGTATTTCTGCTGCAACTTTTGCGCTTACTTCTACTTCTTCTACTCAAGTTGTATATGTAAGATTCAAACCAACAACAGCTGGAACTACTTATTCTGCTACCAATATTAAAATTACTTCTACAGGAGCTGCTGAAATTGATATTCCAGTTTCAGGAACTTCAAATGCTGCATCTGATTACTATTACGTTGGAACAGGCGATTTATCTTTAACCAGTAGCTGGACTATTAACAGCGATCTTTCTGCAGGTACAGCTCCTCCAACTATGAGTACAACAGGAATTACATGGCATTTAACTAATACAAAAAATGTATCATTAACTACTGCCTGGTCTTTAGGTACCAATGCAAGAATTATTGTTGGGGATGCTACACATACATTTAACTTAACAGTACCTTCCGGTAATGCTATTACCGGTGGATTAGGAATTGAAGTTACCAATGCAAGTTCATTAATCTGGCAGGATGCAACCAGCTCACCAATTTTTACAGTGTTGGATGATGGTAGCACTGTAAACTATGCTGCTGCAACTGCACAATTAATAAGAACTGCTGCTTATAGTAATCTTACTTTAAGTGGTGCAGGTTCTAAAACTTTCTCTGGTACTTATTCTATCAGTAAAACATTCAATGCAGGTTCTGCTACTATTGCAACTACTGGTTCTTCTATTAGTTTCAATGGTACTGCTGCACAAAATATTCCTGGAATTACGTACGATGCCTTAACGGTATCTAATGCAGCAGGTGCAACTTTAACTGGAACTGCCACTGCCGGTAATTTAACTATTAGTACAGGTACTTTATATGTTCCTGTAAATAAATCTTTAACAGTAACGGGTACTTCAGTTTCATTATCTGCTGCTACCAGTGGATTAGACATTGCTGGTACGTTTAATAATGGTGTTGCTGGTACAACGGCTGCTACCTTTACGCAAGCAGTTGGTTCTTCTATAAATTGTAATTATGCAACTACAGTGTATAACCACCTTGCAAATGGTGGAGGCATACCAAAAGCTACCTGGAACGCTACATCACTTTGTAATGTTACCGGTATTACCACCACCAATCCTACCAGTGCTTCTTTTGCTCAGAGCTTTGGTAAGTTTACCTGGAACAACAGTGGTCAGACTACTGCATTAAATATAAATACAAATAGCTTTGGTACTCAAGGGTTACTGGATATTGAAGCTTCAGGTACAAGTTATTTTGCCTTAGCAGGTGGATTATCAAATACCTACACTTATAGTACTAATGCTATTACGGTAAATAATGCTAAATTCTATACTTGTGTAAGAAGCTCTTCTGTAACGCCAACTGTATCCGTTAATGTAACTGGTAATATAAATGTTAGTGGTACTGCTACAGTTGATTTAGCAAATGGTACTGCTGCCGCTGCCGCAAGTACTTATGCTACTACCTTAAATGCTGGAGGCAATATTATAGTTGCTGCAACTGCTTCTTTTGTTGCAGGTACTAATAGCAACACAACAAATGGTGCTAAAATTATATTTACTAAATCGGGTGCACAGACTTATACCAATGCAAGTGCAACTGGTAAAATTGATTATATCATTAATACAGGAAGTACGGTTACATTAGGTGCTAATCTTACTCAGTCATCTTCATCTACTCCTAATGATTATATAAGCAATAATGGTATACTTAATCTTGGTGGTTATAAATTAACCTGTGGTAATATCAATAATTCTACTGGTAATATTGCTGCAAATAATGGAAGTATAACTTTCAATGGTTCTACTGACAATACAGTTTATTTTACTACTGCCTCTTCTAATGTTTTAGGTAGTTTAATATTAAGTGGTTCAGGAACGATTAAATTAGGTAATAACCTTGGTATTGCTACGCTATTATCGATTGGTACAGGTACTATATTGGATATCAATGGTCACAACCTTACTTTAAAGAGCACCGCTGCTGGTACTGCAGAAGTAGATCAGGTAAATGGTATTATCAAAGATGGTACACAAGCTTCTCCTTACACTGCTACCAATGTAACTGTTGAGCGTTATATTCCTCAAGGAAAGAGAAACTATCGTGATCTTGGTCCATCAGTAGCAAATGCAGGTACTGTGTTTGCAAACTGGCAAGAAAATGGAGCAGGCTCTCCTTCTGCTACTTATGGTGTTTATATAACTGGTAAAACAGGTACTCCTGGTTATGCAGCTTACGATCCAACTACTGGTTTCGACTACACTACTAATGGTAATAATGCTCCTTCACTATATAGTTGTGTAAGTGGCAACTGGGCTGCTGTAACTACAGCAACTGGAGGTACAAAAGGAATAAGCTTAGATCCATTTAAAGGATTGAGATTATTAGTAAGAGGTTCAAGAAACTTCAATATGGGTACTAACCCTGCTAATATGCTTACTGCAACTACCTTAAGAGCAACGGGTAGTCTTGTTACTGGAACAGTTACTTTCAATGCAATTGGAACTGGTACAGTATCTACTGGTGGTTATACTTCTACTTATGGATTAACTCCTCAGAGTGCTTATGTAAGCGGAGAAGGTTGGTCTTTCGTTGCTAATCCTTATGCATGTCCTGTTAGTTGGTCTTCTATAATAAACAATGCAGGTACTACCGGTACCAATGTAGGTAACTTCTATTGCTTCCTTGATCCTACTTATCAGAACGGTGGTTTACAACGTTATGTTACTGTACAATACACAGGTTCAACAATTGTTACCAATCTTCCTGCAGGTGTTACTGCTGCTAATCTTTTAAATATACAACCAGGACAAGGTTTCTGGGTATACCATACTGCAGCTACTCCTAAACTGGTAATCAGAGAAGCTGATAAAGTAGTTGGTGGTACTCAAACTACGGTGTTTAGAACTGCTAAATCAAACATGTTGAATGCAAGTATCTGGAAAGATATAGATGGAGTTTCTACTAATGTAGATGAAACTGTTGCAACTTTTGATAATAACTATTCTAGATCAATTGGTGCTGAAGATGTTAAGAAACTAATGAATGGGGGAGAAAATATCTCTATCGTAGAAGCTAACACTGATTTAAGTATCAATGGCATAGCATTACCTTCAATAGGAGATGAGATAGCCTTAAGAGTAGGAAATGTAACTGCTAATACTTCTTATCAACTGAAAGTAGATGCTTCTCAGCTCACAGCTCCTGGTATTCAGGCATTTATTAAAGATGCATTGTTGAATACAATAGTTCCTGCAGAAACAGTAGTGAACTTTACACCTACTACCGATGCTAATACATACAAGAATCGTTTCAGTGTTGTATTTAAATCATCTAAAGTGGTACCTGTAACTACAGTTAAAGGAAATGTTAGCGTATATCCTAATCCTGTTATCAGCAAAACATTTACGCTGCAAACAGCAAATGTTGCTGCTGGTAAATACAATGTAGTAATAGTAAACAGTCTTGGTCAGGAAGTATTCAATACTACCATCAATCATAAAGAAGGTTTAACAACAGAGACTGTCAAAATGAACAAGTCTTTTGCAGGTGGATTATATACAGTGGTTCTAAGAAGTACAGAAGGCAAAGGCGATTATAACACTGAATTGATAGCTAAATAATAACTAACCTAAGTAAAAAGTAAAACAATGAAAAAGATAATAAAAGTTACAGCTCTTTCACTAATGGTGTTAACACTAGCAATCAGCAAGGGTCATACTCAAGGTACTCCGGTTCCTGGTGGTGGTGGACCTGGTGTAAATGGCGGCGGCGGTTTTACACCTCCAAGTAATGGAGGTGGTGGAGATGGTGCTGTTCCATTCGATGGTGGTCTTAGTTTAATCTTATTAGCTGCCGGTGCTGGAGTAGGAGCAAATAATAGAAAATCCATCACAACTATCAATAGAAATGTTAACAGATAATTAAATTGATTAATATTTTAATTAATTTAAAGAGTCTCCTGAAAACTAAAAATTCAGGAGACTCTTTGTTTTAGTAAATTAATCAATACATAATTCAGTTGTTATTATTTGTCTTACCCTTTAATATGATGATAAAAAGGATTGAATTGATAGAAATGCTTGCGTTTTTTAATTATTTTAAAGGGGGATGTCAGGAGTTATTCTTCTTTCAATCGCTTTTAGGTTACTAACATTTGAAACTTTTTACCTTCAAATTCTTTTAACTTGTATGCAGATTATGTCCATTCCCCTATCTTTGCCGCTCTCAAAAAAAAGTTAAACAGTTTACATATGCAACTGAAAGGTTTAGTGCGCTTCTTCGCGATTGCCCTTATTCTAATTTGTCTGTACCAGTTATCCTTCACTTTATGGGTTCGTAATCACGAAAGTGCTATGAATGAAAAAGCGGTTAGTTGGGTTAAAAGTAATCATCCTACTGCAGATGAAAGTACAACAAAACAATTAGTAGAATCAAGGAAAAAACAACTTCTCGACAGTACATCTGACGACAAAATTGGTCCATTTGGCTTCACTTCTTACAAAAGTGCTAAAGACAAAGAATTGAATCTTGGTCTTGATTTGCAAGGTGGTATGAACGTTACCCTTGAGGTAGGTATGGATGGTTTAATCAAGTCGTTGGCTGATTTTACCAAAGATCCTGCTTTCAATAAGGCTCTTGACAACGCTGTAGCTAAAAAAGCTAACAAAGGGGATGATTTAATCACTTTGTTTGTAGCTGAATACAAGGCTGCTAATCCATCGGGTAATCTTGCACCTTTCTTTATTACCAAGAGTGGTACTAAAATAAAATATACTTCTACGGAACAAGAAGTAGTTACCTATTTACAAGAACAAGCTAAAACAGCTTTCAGTAATACATTACGTATTATGCGTACTCGTATTGATGGTTTTGGGGTTTCTTCTCCAAACATCAATCCTGATCCTGCTAAGGGTATTATCAACATTGAACTGGCTGGTGCTAACGATCCTGTAAGAGTAAGAAATTACTTACAGTCAACTGCCAACCTTCAGTTCTTTGAAGTTTACAACCTTGCTGATATCGGCGAAAAAATGAAAGAAGCAGATATCAGAGTACAGAAATACTTAAGTGGTATTGCTGTTGATTCTGCTAAAAAAGATTCTACTGGTAAAGCAGTTGCTGCTGTTACTAAAGATACTGCTAAACTTAAAAAGAACGAATACCCTATCTGGAAAATATTACAACCTGTACAAGCTTATCAAAAAGCGGGCAAGTATGTATTCCCAGGTGCTTTAGGGTATATTCAATCTAAAGATACTGGTACTTTAAATAGTTACTTACGTCTGGAGATTGTTAAAAACTTAATGCCTGCCAATTTAGTGTTCCTTTATGGTAAAGCTTCAGCCGGCGATGATCCTAAAACAAGAAACATTCTTAACCTTTATGCTATCAAAACATTGGACAACGGACAGGCTGAACTGGAAGGTGACCATGTAAAAGATGCACAACAGGATTATGATGGTTCAAACCCGGTTATCCGTATGAATATGGATGGTCCTGGTACTGGTATCTGGGGTAGAATGACTACTAAGGCTGCTAACGAAAATCAAAAAGCTATCGCTATTGTATTGGATAATGTGGTTTACTCTGCACCAAGTGTAGATGAGCCTATTACTACTGGTACTTCTCAGATCAGAGGTGGATTTACCATTAAAGAAGCGCAGGATTTATCAGAAATATTACAGAGTGGTAAACTTCCTGCTCCTGCACGTATCGTTCAGGAACAAATAGTAGGGCCAACTTTAGGTAAAGCAGCTATCCATGGTGGTGCGCTTGCTTTCTTAATCTCTTTCTTAGTAATATTTGGTTTAATGTTGGTTTATTACAACACGGCTGGTTGGGTTGCTAATATTGCGTTAATACTCAACTTATTATTTACAGTAGGTATCCTTAGCTCCTTAAGCTTTACGCTTACAGCTGCGGGTATTGCCGGTCTGGTACTAACCATTGGTATGGCCGTGGATACTAACGTTATCATCTTTGAGCGTATCAAGGAGGAATTAACCAAAGGTAAAACCTATCATAATGCAGTAACCGACGGTTACAAACGTTCTCTTGCTCCTGTATTGGATGCACACGTTACTACCTTTATGACTGCCGCTATCTTATTCTACTTCGGTTTAGGCCCTGTACTTGGTTTTGCTACTACTCAGATGATTGGTATCGTATTGTCTTTGTTCTGTGGTATCCTGGTATCTCGTTTGGTAACCGATTTCTACATGAATAAAAATCGTCACTTCGAATATTTTACTACGGTTTCTAAAAAGGTATTTAAACAAGCAAGCTTCAAATTCATCGAGTATAGAAAGGTTGCATATGGTATCTCTATAGTAGTATTATTGTTGGGTGTTGGTTCATTCTTCAATGGTTTCGATCAGGGTGTGGAATTTGCAGGTGGTAGAAGCTATTCTATCAAATTTGGTAAAGATGTAAGCAAAGAAACAGAAGCAATCAGAGATGAGTTGAAACTTGTTTTTGCTGGAGAATCTCCAATTATTAAAACAGTTGGTACCGATGGTAATCAATTAGATATTACTACTGCTTATAAGATTAAGGAAACTGGTAAAAATGTAGATTCTACTGTAGAAGCTGCTTTATATACGGGTCTTCAAAAGCATTTACCTGCAGGAACTTCTTATGCAGAATTCGATTCTAAATTCAAGGTAGGTTCTCAGACTGTACAACCTTCTATCTCCGAAGATTTGAAAGCGGGTGCACAATGGGCTACTATCCTTTCTTTATTAGCTATCTGTTTCT
Organism: uncultured Chitinophagaceae bacterium; assembly: GCA_903907815.1. Lineage (GTDB taxonomy): Bacteria > Bacteroidota > Bacteroidia > Chitinophagales > Chitinophagaceae > CANFLJ01. The sequence goes on from CAIVPM010000224.1 coordinate 14,382, forward strand.
ACATATTCATCCGATTTAGAGACTGGCGTTATTCTATGGGAACAATTGTTTCCTTGTTGCATGACGTATTGGTAACATTGGCGGTGTTCTCTTTCGCAAGAAAGTTTGTACCATTCCCAATGGAAATTGATCAGCACTTTATTGCTGCGGTTCTAACCGTAATTGGTTTCTCGATGAATGATACCGTAATTGTATTTGATAGAATTCGTGAGTATAGTGGTATTATGCGTGGTGCTGATAAAGGAACCATTATCAACAAAGCGATTAATGATACATTAAGCCGTACTATCATGACTTCATTAACGGTGTTCTTAACCCTGTTAATCCTGTTCATCTTTGGTGGTGAAGTAACAAGAGGTTTCTCTTTTGCAATGTTAATCGGGGTTATTACCGGTACTTATTCTTCTATCTTTGTGGCTGCTCCAATCCTGGTGGATTTTGGCAAAGACACTGCATTAGGATCTAAGGAAAAGAAATAATAAATACTTTTTTCAAAATAATAAAGCACCTGCTACAATTGTAGTGGGTGCTTTTTGTTTACCCCCTTTTCAAACACAAGATTTAAATCTTTAGTTTTTCTTTTTTTAGTGTTTAGTTTTTATTCTAGTATTTTTTTTACTTTTTATTTGATTTTGGGCGCGCCTGAAGGCCCGGCTATCCGGTTGTATCTTTTTGCCATATCAGATTCAAAAATTAATTACCCAAAAGGCAAAAAGGATACCCCTGCTATCCGTCGCGCAATACCAAATACCTTCTGGTTTCTAATACCTTCTGGTTTTTAAAACCTTATAGGTATGCGCTCATCGTCAGACCAGCAACCTATACTCCCAAAAAAGACCAACCCTGCTTTTTAATTGAGTAAGGTAGCTTGCAAAAAGAGCAACACAGATTTTTAAAAGAGCAGCATAGATGTTCGAAGAACCAAACCAGATTTTTTAGCGTATAAACCAGCTAATCAAATTACCAGCTGAAGTTTCTAATTTAAGCAGGTAGATAGTCAAATTACCACCTCAGATTAAGGAATCAAGAAATCATGATACATGTGAAAACATAGGATGTAGAAAATAAATCCATCCAGTTCAGGTAGAAATAGTTACAGGTAGAAAATGTTTTCCCTGATGCAGAAAAAATATACGTAGAGATTTTTAAATAAATAATTTATGTAAAACAAAATATCAATACATGCAGAAGATATTTTAAGGCAGCTAATGAAAGTATTCTTATAAGTATTAAAAATATTCACCCTGCTCCAAAAGGAATTAGCAATTGTTGGTGTTCTTAACCAACAATAAACTAAGCCACTTCTTCACCAACAATACACTAATAAACCAATATGTGCATTCACGGTGCTAAACTAATTGAGCGCTCTATCAAAACATCATTACATTTACATCCTGATTTCTAAGAAAAGAGTCCTATCTGGATAAATTAAGGCATATCCCCAGCCTTTTTAAATCTTCTTACTTCTTTCTACTTACCAGTCTCAATAAAATGAAACGCTCTATCGGAGTGATGCATCACTTATCGAAACGGCAACGAAACACTTATCAGTAAGTGCAATACTTACCAGTAAGCATTTATTCACAAGACGGTATTGCTTATGTCTTAACCGACAGCATCTATCGTCAACAATATTTTTTGTTATGGATAATAAACAAAGTAGAAGAATCAACATGTACACCTTAGTAGCAGCTTTCTTTCTAAAGTATGCTACTATTATTGGTACCTACATTCCGTTGTTAGGACAAATTGTCTTTTTTACCGATCAGGAAAAAGAACTCCAGCTGCTCCTTAATCAACAAGGGTATGGTAGCAAAGGAAAAACACTTAGCAAAGAGTCTTTAAGAGCTGCTCTAATCGAACTCGTTCTATCAATGACGCATAAAGCAAAAGGTTGGGCACTGATTTCTAAAAATAAAGAAATGATAGAGATGTTCGATATTTATGCATCCGATTTCAAAGTCAAAGACAATGATTTTGTAACCTTCGTTCAAATAATAATGCAAAATATTACTTCAAACATTACAGCATTAATACCGTACAATGTGCTTGCTGCAAATGTAACTGCGGCAAACACAATCCTTGCCGATTTCATGGAAGTAAAAGATAGCCCAAAACAGCAGATAGCGGTTACCAAAACTGCTACCGATGCCATCGTTAAACAAATTGTTATAATCGATAATACACTCACCATTATTGATGCATTATTAATAGGCGAATTCTCCATGTCAAATCCCGAAATGGTCACAGAGTACAACAACGATCGTTTGGTAGCCAATAGCATTAGCCGTCATACAGCTGTCAAGGCGCATGTCTATTCCGATTTAGCTCACATGCATCCTCTTATGGATGCACAGGTAAGTATTGTTTCTTTAAACAGAACAGCACATACTTCTTTCGAAGGCGAAGCAGAAATTGTTCAGTTCGTAGGAGGTGCCTATACACTTAGTATTGTATCGCCTGGCTATGTTCAAACAAATATTCCATTCGCTATAGCCAGAGGTAAACATGTCGAATTCAATGTAGTGCTAAAGCCTACATTAATTCATGGCAAAGTAACCAATAAAGGCATTCCTGTAGCAGGCTATAATGTAAATATCGTAAATACCTTATTCTCAGTTATGACAGACGAAAATGGCGAATACAATATCTACATGGTACTCGATGGCGAAGGTGTTCTCGAAGCCAGCAACGAGGGTGGTGATAGTGTAAGTAAAAGCTTCACTATGGTCAATGGCCAGACACTCAAAATAGACATTGCATTCTAACTATTGTAGATATGCAATGCATTACGTATCTGCAATTTAATAACAAACTTTTCAAATAGCTACTAATTTAAACAGGTTGGTGTTTCACCAGCCTGTTTTGTATTATAGTATAGTTATTTAAAAGCTACAGGTAGGCTGTTCAAAACATACTATATTTTATCCGACAGGTTGTAGCATTCGCTCAACCGCTTGCGGTGCTCTCTGTTCTCTATGTTTGTATTTTTTAATACACTATGCAACTCCGTGCCGCTGTGGCTCCGTGGTTCGATGTATTCTGTATTTATCACTACTCACGATGTATTTTCACGACTCACGAAAAGCACCATAAAGTGTAAGATAAAGAACCTCCTATTTTGAACACCCTACGCTACAGGTTGGTGTCACAACAACATGAAATATCGTTTTTTTTCACTTTCTTTTTAAAAACATGACGAATGTTAGTTATTTTACAAAATCACTCCATTACTTTTGCACCCGATTATACATTAAATCATTATAAATAAAATTTAGTTATGAAAATTACAGTAGTAGGTGCAGGTGCAGTAGGTGCAACAACCGCCGACAACATTGCTCGTGCAGGATTAGCTGACGAATTAGTGATCCTGGATATTAAAGAAGGTTTTGCCGAAGGTAAAGCGCAGGATATCAATCAAACAGCCGCTTTATTGGGCTTTGATACCCGTGTTACCGGTACCACTGGAGATTACACTAAAACTGCAGGTTCTGAAGTAGTTGTAATTACTTCTGGCTTGCCTCGTAAACCAGGGATGACCCGTGAAGAATTGATTGGTACTAATGCAGGCATCGTAAGAGGTGTTGCTGAAAATATATTAAAGAACTCTCCAGATGCTATCATAGTGGTGGTTTCGAACCCAATGGATACTATGACGTACCTTGCTTTGCAAGCTACCGGCTTACCTAAAAACCGTGTAATAGGTATGGGTGGTGCATTGGATAGTGCTCGTTTTAAATATCAATTAAGTCAGCATCTTGGTGCTAGTCCTTCTGATTTAAATGCTGTAGTTATTGGTGGTCATGGTGATACAACTATGATTCCTTTGATTCGTTTTGCTACCTGGAATAGTGTTCCAGTAACAAAATTCTTATCTGAAGAACAACAAAAACAAATTGTTGCTGATACGATGGTGGGCGGTGCTACTTTAACTAAATTATTAGGTACATCTGCATGGTATGCTCCAGGTGCAGCAGGATGTTCTGTTGTTAAATCAATCGTTAGAGACGAGAAGAAATTAATTACAAGCTGCGTATTACTGGATGGAGAATATGGACAAAAAGATATCGCTCTTGGCGTTCCTGTTATCATTGGTAGAAACGGGGTAGAAAAGATTCTTGACTTCGGTTTAAATGCAGAAGAACAAGCAGCATTTGATAAGAGTGCTGAAGCTGTTCGTAGCATGAACGATGTATTGAAAACCTTATAATAAGTTGAAGGTTTTAAGTTGTAAGTTATAAGTTAAATACCTTTTAATTAATACAGAAGCTGTTAGAGAGTAATCTTTAACAGCTTTTTTTATAGATTATATATTTATAAATCATTTAGTTTGCAGTATGTTTAAGAAGCTCAGTTTACTGTCCTTTATTGTATTGCTGGTATCGGTTACTGTATTTCATACAGGCTGTGCCGTTATTATCCCACCCGGCGGTGGTCCGAAAGATTCCTTGCCTCCTGTACTGATGCAGGCTGTTCCTGCTTTATCTGCCAAGAACTTTAATACCAATAAAATAGTATTGAACTTTGATGAATATGTGGAAGTAAAAGGTATACAGGATAACCTGATAGTTTCGCCTCTTCCTAAAATTAATCCAGTTATTGATTATAAACTAAAGACCGTTACCATTAAGCTTAGAGACTCTTTGCTGCCTAATACTACTTATTCTTTAAACTTTGGAAATGGACTGGTTGATGTAAATGAAGGCAACCCACTAAAAGGATTTAACTATGTATTTTCGACGGGTAAATATATTGACAGTAGCAAACTGGCGGGTAATGTAATGCTTGCAGAAACGGGTACTGTAGATACTACTTTAATTGCTGTTTTGTATAGTAATCTGAATGATACTGCCGTGCTGAAAACGAAGCCTGTTTATATGGCTAAAATAAATAACAAAGGGGATTTTCATTTTGAACATTTGCCGAATCAGCGCTTTAATTTGTTTGTAATGCCCAACGATTACTTAAAGCGATATGATGATAGTACCAAGATGTTTGCTTTTGCAGATAGTAGTCAGCAGGCTAGTTTAAATCCTGTTACGGTTAAGTTGCTGGCATTTGAAGAAGCTAAAAAGAAGGAGAAGAAAACAACTGCTACCAAGATTGATAAAAAGAAGCTTGTATATACTACTTCTCTGGATAATTTCAGACAGGATTTGCTGAGTAAGTATATTGTATTGACACCCAGCAATAAACTTAAAAAGGGAGATTCTACTAAAATAAGGTTAGTAGATACTGCCTGGAAAACAATTGAGTCAGCCACAGTAATGATAGATACTGCTGTATCGAAAATATACCTGAATAATCAGTGGAAAGCTGCTGATACACTAAGACTGATTGTAGATAAAATGGCAATGACTGATACTTTTGGGAATCATCTGGAAAAGGATGATACAATTAAGTTTGCAGTAAATAAAGTAGCAGATTATGGGTCGCTTAAAATAAGATTCAGTAATGTGAATCTGAAAAAGAATCCTGTTATTCAGATTTATTTTAACGATCAGCTGGTTGAATCGAAACCATTAATAAAGAATGAACTCTTCTTTAAGCTGTTTCATACAGGGGAATTTGAAGTGAGGGTGTTGTACGATGAAAATCAAAATGGATACTGGGATACGGGTAACTATAAGCAACATAAACAACCAGAGAAGGTAGAGAAGTTTAAGAATAAGGTATCTGTAAAAGCCAATTGGGATAATGAATCTGAACTGGCATTGTAGAGGAGGGAGTGAGAGGAAAGGCACAAAGGCAACAAGGCGCATAGGCACAAAGGAATACAACTTAACGCTAATACAGAATACAAGGCAATGAGGAATGCAAATACAGGGAGACAGGAGAATACAAATTTGATAATTTGATGATTTGAAAATTTGATAATGAATACAAGAACTATTTACTTATGTAATGGTTGGTAATTCCTAATTCATAATTATTAATTCATAATTCGCAAGCTATATGAAAAAGATAGAACTGATTGAATGTCCACGAGATGCTATGCAGGGATGGTCGTATTTTATTCCTACCCAACAAAAGATTGACTATATCAATACCCTTTTGCAGGTAGGTTTTGATGTACTTGACTTTGGTAGTTTTGTTTCGCCTAAAGCTATTCCTCAGATGGCTGATACTAAAGAAGTGCTGGCTAATCTTAATTTAAGTAATACTGCTACAAAACTGCTTGCTATAATTGCCAATGTAAGAGGGGCAGAGGAGGCAGTACAATATGATGCTATAAACTATCTGGGTTTTCCTTTCTCTATATCGCCTACTTTTCAGCAGAGGAATACGAATAGTAGTATGGAGGAAAGTATAGAAAGAATTGATGCTATTCAGGAGCTTTGTATAAAGCATCATAAAACACTGATAGTATATCTCAGCATGGGCTTTGGTAACCCTTATGGGGATGCTTATGATGATAGTATTTTATTGAAATGGGCAGATGAAATGGTGAGGAGAGGTATTCAGATTATTTCTCTTGCAGATACAGTTGGGATGGCTACACCAGCGCAAATAAGTTTTGCATTGAATACGCTGATACCAAAGTATCCAGCTGTTAATTTTGGAGTGCATCTGCATTCTTCTGCAGGTAATAGAAAAGCTAAACTGGAGGCGGCTATTAATGCAAACTGTTATAGGATAGATGGAGCACTGAAAGGTTTTGGCGGATGCCCAATGGCGCAGGATGATTTAGTGGGAAATATGGATATGGAATGGGTGTTAAACTACTTACATCAGCAGAACATACCTCATTGTAAGATTAATCAGGAAGCACTGGAAAAGGCACTGATAATGACTACGGAGATTTTTGTATAAATGTAACTGTTTAATTGTTTAATGGTTATATGGTTTGATGTTTTTTTTGTTGATTGGGTATATATTCTTGTATTTGTTCCATTTTCAAATCTTCAAATTCCCAGATTTTCAAATTTGTATTCTCCTATCTCCTTGTATTAAGCGATTAGTTCAGAATATTAGGTGCTGTCATATCAAAAGCAGGGATATCTATTTTAAATTCTGACTGGTTGTTCATGTTCTGAACAATATAGTATCCAACCATTCTGCCAATTTCTGTTTTAATGTTGCAACCACTTACATATTGAAAAGATTCTCCTGGAGGAATAACTGGTTGAATACCTACAACACCATCACCTTCCACTTCTTTTTTGTCGGCGCTACTATCCTGTATAAACCAGTGGCGTCGTAAAAGTTTAATTTCAAAGTTGTTATTGTTTTCAATGGTAATCCGGTATGCAAACATAAATTCATGATTTATAGGGTTGCTATAATCAGATTGATAGAATACTTCTACACAAATTTTAACGCCTTTTGAAACCAGTGAAACCATGATTCATTGTTTTAGTAAAGATAAGTATTTTGCATTACTCACCAATTGTTTACAATATTTTAATGATGAGCGTTATTTTTGATACTTATGATAACATTATTATACCGCTATTTTTTATTGTACAGAAGGATAATAACAACAATAATATGTATTTGTTCTGTTTATATTGTTAGTGGGCAGCATTGTAACCTAATAATTAAAAACGGAAGGATTGTTGATGGTTCGGGTAAAGCAATTTATCAGGCTGATATTGCTATTAAAGATGGAAAAATTTTCCGCATTGGGAAACTCGATACTTTTAAAGCGGATAGTATTATTGATGCTAAAGGACAAATTGTATCCCCGGGGTTTATAGATATCCATACGCATATTGAAGAAGATGAATTAAAAAATCCACTGGCAACGAACTTTATTGCAGATGGCGTTACTACTGTAATTACTGGTAACTGTGGTGAATCGAACACTAATCTTAAAAAGTATTTTACCTTTCTTGATAGCCTTAAACTTTCTATCAATGTGGCTTCTCTTGTTGGACATAATGATGTTAGAAAGGCTATTATGGGCAAGGCTATGCGCAATCCTTCTGCCAGAGAATTAAAACAAATGGACAGTATAGTAGAGCAGGCCATGAAAGATGGGGCGGTAGGCTTTTCTACGGGGCTGATTTATATTCCCGGTGTATATTCCCGTAAAGAGGAACTGGCCAGCTTAGCCACGGTAGCGGGTAAGTATGGAGGTGTTTATTGTACCCATATGCGTAATGAGGGAGATAGTGTATTATATGCCATCAGAGAAGCTTTGTATGTAGCTAAAACGGCTAAAATACCCTTGCAGATATCCCACTTTAAAGTAGGCGGACAAAACAACTGGGGCCTCAGTACAAAGATGTTGCAAATGGTGAAAGATGCCAGGGCAAGCGGTATGGATGTTACAATTGATCAGTATCCTTATACTGCCAGTAGTACGGCTCTTAGTACTATGCTGCCTGAATGGGTACTTGCCGATGGTGCAGATTCTGTAAAAGCTCGTCTGGAACGACCAAAGATTAAGAAAAAGATGATTGCTTATTTAGTACAGCGATTGAAAAATAAAAGGATGATACACTATCATTTTATAGTGGTGGCAAATAATACAAAAGACAGTAGCTATAATGGGAAAAGTATTGAAGACATCAATCTTCAATTAAAGAAACCGCATACTGCCTCATCGGAGGCTGCAACTATACTTTATCTGATAAAAGAAGCCAGTCCAAGTTGTTTGTTTCATACTATCAGCGAGAAAGATGTATGCACTATCATGCAATATCCTCTCAATATGGTTGCCAGCGATGGTACAATCCGTATAAAAGGGGTAGGAGTGCCTCATCCCCGCAGTTATGGTACTAATGCAAGGGTATTGGGTAGATATGTGCGTGAAAAGCACCTGATAACGCTGGAAGACGCTATAAAAAGAATGACTTTCTTACCTGCTCAGAAGTTCCATCTTCAAAACAGGGGATTGCTTCAGGAGGGGTATGCAGCGGATATGGTGATTTTTGATGAAAAAACTATTATTGATCAGTCAACTTTTATTAGTCCACATCAGTATTCTACAGGTATTTCTTGTGTAATTGTCAACGGTAAAATTGACTGGCAAAATAACGAACCAACTGGTATCAGGAATGGAGTAGTGCTTTATGGGGTAGGGAAGGAGAATTGATAATGGCGCTTATTTAGGGTGTAAAAAAACAGAACAATATCGTTCTTGCGTAGATAGGGTTAGTTTTCACTACTTTTTATTAATTCTATAACATTCATATTGATTCAGCCTTAAAATAAAGGGGGCTATTACTATTATTAGTTTGTTTAATGTCTGTATAACAGCCTATTTTTGTGGATAACCTCACTATTTTTGATAGATTTTAAAAATTATTACAATTAAAGTTGTTCAATTAATTCAAGACCCTTACTTTTGCCGTCCGAAAAAATCGGGAGTAAAATTAAGGTTATGGCAAGAGTATGTCAGGTTACAGGTAAAAGACCAATCACAGGAAATAAAGTATCGCACTCTAACATTAAGAGCAAGCGCAGGTTTTTACCCAATTTACAAACTAAGCGTTTCTTTTTTGCAGAAGAAGATCGTTGGGTAACAATTAAAGTTTCTGCTGATGCAATCCGTACTATCAATAAGAATGGATTAGCTTCTGTTATTAAGCAATTAAGAGCAGAGGGAACAAAATTATAATTCTATTAAAGTAAACAATCCGCTACAATGGCAAAGAAAGGAAATAGAGTTCAGGTTATACTAGAGTGTACTGAGCACAAAACATCGGGTAAACCGGGTACTAGCAGATACATCTCTGTTAAGAATAAGAAGAATACTCCTGAACGTCTGGAGTTGAAAAAGTACAATCCAATTTTGAAAAAAGTAACTGTTCATAAAGAAATTAAATAAAACATGGCAAAGGCAGCAAAAACGGCGATTAAAACTAAGGATCAAAAGGCAGCAGCAGATGCAAAGAACTGGACAAAAGTTATCAAGGCTGTTCGTAGTCCAAAAACTGGTGCATATACTTTTAAAGAAGCGATCGTTCACAAAGATAATGTGAAGGATTTTCTTGCAAAATAAATCGCATTCGTACAAAAATATTACTAAAGCTGTTCGGTTAAAACCGTAACGGCTTTTTTGTTTTAACGTCATAAGGAAATACATAATTAGCTAATTGAATACAAAGAATACAAATCTGTAAATTTGTGTTTTATAATTCGGAATCTGAAAATTAATCCATCATGAGCTTTTTTAGCAAACTCTTTGGCAAAAGCGAAAAGGAAAGTCTGGATAAAGGCTTGCAGAAGACTAAGCAAGGGTTTCTGTCGACCATATCAAGACTCATAGCAGGTAAAAGTGCTGTGGATGATGAGGTATTGGATGATTTAGAAGAAGCGCTGATTACTGCCGACGTTGGAATGGATACTACTATTCAGATTATTGAAAGAATAGAAGCCAGGGTAAAGAATGATAAGTATGTTGGTACAAGTGAATTAAATAGAATTTTACAGGAAGAAATAGAAGCTGTACTTATTGATGCTGATGACGTTTCCTACAAAAACTTTGATGTGCCTGCTGGCAAAAAGCCCTATGTAATCTTGGTGGTAGGTGTAAACGGAGTAGGTAAAACAACTACTATTGGTAAGCTGGCGCATAACTATAAAAAAGCTGGTTACGATGTGCTTCTTGGTGCTGCTGATACCTTCAGAGCAGCTGCTGTAGATCAATTAACTATCTGGAGCGAAAGAGTTGGCGTTCCTATTGTAAAACAACCTATGGGGAGCGATCCTGCAGCTGTTGCATTTGATGCTGTTAAAAGCGCTGTTTCACGTGGTTCTGATATAGTAATTATAGATACTGCTGGAAGATTGCATAATAAGCTTCATTTAATGGATGAACTTACTAAAATCAAGAGAGTAATTCAAAAAGTAATTCCTGATGCTCCTCATGATGTGATGCTGGTATTAGATGGATCTACAGGGCAAAATGCTGTTGAACAAGCTAAGCACTTTACAACTGCTACAGATGTAACGTCAATAGCAATTACCAAGCTGGATGGAACTGCGAAAGGTGGTGTAGTACTGGCCATTGCAAATCTCTTTAAAATACCGGTGAAGTTTATAGGGGTAGGAGAGAAAATAGATGACTTATTGATATTTGATAAACATGAATTTGTAGATAGTCTGTTCAAACTTGATTAGATATTGATAGTGAATAATAATAAGGGCTTCAGGAGAGTTAATCTGCTGAAGCCTTTTTTTATAGATTGAATTTTACTCAGTAGCTTCTTTGTTATTGATTATTTTTTTGTTAATAAGGATGCAAGGAATCCAATGTAAAAAACTTGCTATCATTTTTGTTTAACTTTAAAACAAACCTTTCATGGAATTGGTTGTTTATTATAGAATAATTTAGTTTGAAATATTTATATATGATGTATAAAAAGAATTTGTTTTCTAATCATTTTTCAAGGCTCTTACTGTTAACCCTTATTTTCCTGACAACAAAATCTGCTATTGCTCAGAATTATACTATCAGCGGCAGAGTAAAAGATAAATCGTCGGGAGAAGTAATGATTGGCGCTTCGGTAATGGTTCAAAGTAGTAAATCGATTGGAACTTCTACAAATGAGTATGGGTTTTACTCTATTACCTTAGCTAAAGGTACTTATGCTATTAAATTTTCCAATGTCAATTTTGCGGAATATATTGATACTGTAGTGCTCGATAAAAATAAAGTGCTCAATGTAGTTTTAAACACTAAATCGCAGATGAATGATATAGTGGTAGTCTCCAGAAAAAGAGATCCATCTATCAGTAAGGCACAAATGGGCGTGGAGAAACTGGATGTAAAAGAAATTAGTAAGTTGCCAGTAATATTTGGTGAAAAGGATGTGATAAAAACGTTGCAGCTTTTGCCTGGGGTAAAATCTGAAGGGGAGGGTAGTAGTGGTTTCCTAGTAAGAGGTGGTGCACCAGATCAGAATTTAATATTGCTTGATGAAGCACCTGTTTACAACGCCTCCCATTTATTGGGTTTCTTCAGTACTTTTAATAGTGATGCCATAAAAGATGCAACCCTTATTAAAGGAAACACCCCTGCTCAGTACGGTGGAAGATTATCTTCAGTGCTGGATGTGAAAATGAATGATGGAAATAATAAAGAGTTTCATTATGCTGGAGGTATAGGTCTTATCAGTAGTCAGTTAAGTGCAGAGGGACCATTACAAAAAGGTAAATCGTCTTTCCTTGTTACCGGAAGAAGAACTTATCTGGATATGTTCCTTAAGGCATCTCCTCAATACAAGGATAATAGCCTTTATTTCTACGATTTAAATGTAAAAGCAAACTACGATATCAATAATGCAAACCGTATTTATATATCGGGATATTTTGGTAGGGATAAACTAGGTCTTGCAGATGCTTTTGGAATAGACTGGGGCAACACTACTGCTACAATCCGCTGGAACAGTATTATTCATCCTAAGCTTTTTTCTAATACAACTTTTATTTACAGCAACTACGATTATAAAATTAATATCAAAGGAAGCAGTATCACGTTTAATATTAATTCCAGGATCAGAGATATTAATTTTAAACAGGATTTTCAGTGGTATATTAATACTAAAAACACACTGAAGTTTGGCGTTAATGTTATAAAACATGAAATTACTCCAACCCGCTTTCAAGGAGATATATCGAATGATACTATCTCTACAAAAAGTACCCGTAAATCTTTAGAATCTGCTGTATATATCACCAACACCTATAATCCTACAAACCGCATTAGCATTGATTATGGAGCAAGATTGTCTATTTATAGTATCATAGGAAACGGTAGTCAGTATTATATGTATAAAGGAGATGTAAAGGCGGATAGTATTACGGTTGCCGATGGTACTGTTGGGAAAACATTCTATAACTTAGAACCCCGTATTTCGATGTCGTATAAACTGGACAATAACAACAATTTAAAAGTTGCTTATAGTCGCAATACACAACATCTTCATTTGTTGAGCAACTCTACCAGTACTAATCCAACGGATCAATGGATTGGTAATTCCTATAATATTACTCCAGAGTTAGCAGATCAGGTTAGTCTGGGCTATTTTAGAAATATGGCTAATAATAAATATGAGCTAAGTGTAGAGACTTATTATAAAGATTTGCAACATCAGATTGATTATAAGAATGCTGCTGATATTATTACTTCTAATGATGTTGAAAGTCAGCTTTTATATGGTAAGGGACGCGCTTATGGATTAGAGTTATCTATTAAAAAGAAGACAGGAAGGTTTACAGGATGGTTAAGCTATACTTTATCCAGAACAGAAAGAAAGATTGATGGAATTAATAATAATGACTGGTACGTAACAAAGCAGGACAGAACACATGATATCTCTATTGTAGGTACTTATACCATTAATAAAAAATGGTCTGTATCGGGCATAATTGTTTATTATACTGGTGCTGCAGTTACCTATCCGGAAGGCAAATACAATGTAGGAGGGAATACTACTTTCCTTTATTCTACCCGCAATGGCTATAGAATGCCAGCATATCATCGTATGGACTGGAGTGCTACTTATGAACCTCAAAAGAAAAAGAAGTATCATAGTAGCTGGAACTTTAGTATTTACAATGTGTATGGCAGAGAGAATGCCTATACTATAAAGTTTGAGGACGATACAAATAATCCAGGAACCACAAAAGCAGTTCAGACTGCTCTTTTCAAATGGGTGCCTAGTATATCTTATAACTTTAAATTTTAATACAGAAGATGAAAATAATATATAGTACTATTCTTGCCGCCGTTTTATTACTGGGCTGTAAAAAGGATATAAAATTAGATCTAAATCAATCTGCTTCTCAGATTGTAATTGAAGGGATTGTTTCCGACAAAAGCACTACACAAACTATTACTATCAGTAAGAGTGTAAATTTTTACGAAAATAATATTTACCCTGCTGTAACAGGAGCTGTTGTGACTATTTCCGATAATGGGGCTACACCTGTTGTAGCTACCGAGTTGCCTGGTGGGATTTATCAGAATCAAGGTATGGCTGCTGTTTATGGACATACCTATTATATGTCTGTAACCATTGCTGGTATTACTTATACTGCAAAAAGTACAATGCCTTATCCAGTTACTTTAAATGATATTACATTTTACAATAACAATCCGGGAGCTAAGCCTGATAAATTAGAATATTCAGCTATTCCTAAATTTGATGATCCTATATTATACCAGAATAGTTATAAGTTTGTTCAATATGACAATGGTTTAAAAGATAATACTGTAATTGTAAGGAATGACAATGTTACGAATGGAATAACGAATGAAGAACCTATCTTCAGCAGAGACTTTAAAATCCATAAATCGGATGTAATAACAGTTGAAATGTATTGCATAGACCCGAATGTGTATCATTACTTTTTCTTGTTAAGCACACAAGCTGGTTCAGGGCCTGGAGGTGGCACTACACCTACTAATCCGGAGAGTAATATCAGCGGTGGAGTATTGGGATATTTCTCTGCTCAAACCTATCAAACTAAAACAGTAACGGTTCCATAAAACATATTCTTAAATTATTGCTATAAACAGAAAGCTCTTTGTGTATAAAATGCGAAGGGCTTTCTGTTTATTATTTACTGCTTGAAAAAGATCTAATAATTCATTCCCCCTATTTTAAGGGATTGTACAGCTACTCTTTTGTTATCACATTTGCATTGTTATTAAAAAGTAACAATCGCTAAAGGCTCCGTCTTTAATATACAATATCACCAATGAACTTTAACCAGCGTTCAAACTACTTTAAAATCCAATATCTAAGGAAAAACCATTTTTAAAGTATTGATTATTAATAAATATAATTTGTATTTAGATGAAAAGGTATAATACTCTTTTTACTACCAGTGTAGGTGTGTTTGTTTTTATTTTGATTTGCTCATTTACTACTAAAATTGTAAAAGGAGGAAGCGTTTCTTTAATGGAAAAACACATGATAATTAATGGTAGTTCTTCAGAGGTAATACCAAATCCACAAACAGGTGTTTTAAATTTGTACTGTAACAATGAATTGATATCTCCAATAAGCGTTTGCCTGATTAATACAACAGGAAATACAGTTCAATGTAATATCATTTTGAAAGCTGAAGGAATAAAAGATCATAAATTTATTCAATTAATTACTACAGATTTCCCTACAGGTGAATACCAGTTAAAGCTTAAAGATGCAAGAGGTATTGAAAGTTGCAGACAAATTTTTATTAAGAAATAACCTTCCTGATTTTTAAACTTTCACGATAATCCCTGCAATTTACAATTGTTTAATTATTCATGCAATGCAACAATAATTTGTTGCCTATGTTTGCGCCAACATGAATGAGCAGCATCATTATTTTATTGTTCATAAACCATTTAATATGGTTTCGCAATTCGTTAGTCCTGACGATGTTGTTTTGCTGAATCAACTTGATTTCAATTTTCCAGAAGGTACACATGCTATTGGTAGACTGGATAATCATTCCGAAGGGTTATTGATTTTAACTACCGACAAAAGAGTTACGAGATTATTATTCAATAGCGATACTCCTCATATAAGAACCTATTACGTTCAGGTAAAAAACATTGTTACCGAAGAAAGATTACAACAGTTAAAAGAAGGTGTTACTATAAAGATTGAGAACGGAGAAGATTACCTTGCTAAGCCTACCGATGTTTCAATTATACCATCGCCATTATTGTTTAAAAGAGATTCAGAGGAGTTTCAGCATCATATACCTAATACCTGGTTAAGTATCACGTTGACTGAAGGTAAGTTTCATCAGATTCGAAAGATGGTTGCTGCTATACATCATCGATGCAGAAGATTGATTAGAGTGTCAATCGAAGATTTACTACTGGAAGATTTGCCAGCAGGTAAAGTAAAAGAATTGTCTGCAGAAGAATTCTTTAGGAAGTTAAAAATAAAGGTATAATTACTATAAATTTTACTGAGCGTTTTGTTTCTTGATACCTTTTAGGTTTGCCGATATATTATAGGCATTCTCTACTGCTTTTGCAGCATTTACTACGCCACCTGTTACACACATATCCAACAGATTTACTTTCATATCGGGGTTGCCAGGTTTTAAATTAGTAACAGTAGAATCAGTATAGGTAACTGATTTTAGTATGGCTTCTTTTACCTGCGCATAATTAAGTTTAGGAAAATAGCTTCTTATCAAAGCTGCAACTCCACTTACTATCGGTGCGGCCATACTGGTACCGTTCAGATTGCCATACTGATTGGTAGGAGATAATGTAGAATATATCCTTACTCCGGGTGCAAGTATGTCTACATTATTCTTACTATAGTTACTGAAATCAGCAATAACACTACCATTTCCATAGTTGTTACTACTGCTGGCACCAACCACAATAATGTTGGATGCTTTGTTTTTATAAAACTCAGAGTAGGCAGAAGGATAACTTTCTATAGTATCTAGATTTTCAGCATCATTACCTGCAGAATGAATAATTAATACGTCTTTTTTCTGAGCATATCTAATAGCAGAATCCACCCAATATTTTTCGGGTGAGTATTCTTTACCAAAACTCATGTTTATTACTTTGGCGCCATTGTCGGCAGCATATATTATTGCCAGTGCAATATCTTTATCATACTCATCACCCTCCGGTACGGCTCTTAATATCATGATGCGTGCATTATCAGCAATGCCATCTATTCCAATTCCATTATTTCTTTGTGCAGCAATGATTCCAGCTACATGTGTACCATGCAAACAGGAAGGTCCTGTTACATCATTATTACCGTAGTACTTGTCATTAATGTCAGCGTAGTTATCCTTAATTATGTTAGCTCTTACCTCCTCTGGTTTATTTTCTTTTCCTACTAACTCTTTACGTTTATTTTCAATATAATCATCCAGTTCAGTAAGTGTAGTAGTGTTCTTTTCATCCGATTCTATTCCCAGTATACTGGAGTATTGCAGATACTGGTTTTTAGCCTCTTTACCTTCCTTTGTTTTAGTAGCATGTTTCTCTAAATATGCAATTGTATATTCAGCAGTATCAATTTCAGCAATAATTATTTTGTTTAGTTTTTTAAGTTCTTTTATAGATGCTTCCAGTACTTCATAATTAGTATAATCTTCGGGTTTAATATCCAGCTTTTTTGCTGCTCTCATCCATGTTTTATATAAGAACTTTTGTTTAAAACTCATGGAAGCAGTATCCTTCCATTCTTTCTTCAGGAAAGAGTCTTTATAGGCATGGTAGATTCTTATTTTTTCGTCAGGGGATTTTGCTAAATTCTCTCTGTTAGCGTTTCCTAAGAAGTTCCAGCCATGTACATCATCTATATAGCCATTATGATCTTCATCTTTACCATTGCCATTAATTTCTTTAGGGTTAGTCCAGAGTACATTCTTTAAATCTTCCTGTGTTGTATCTATACCAGAGTCAATCACCGCAACGGTTACTGTGACGGGCTTTAAATTCTTTTGTTGTAAAAAAAGGTATGCGTCTGCCAGACTGATTCCATATACAGAATCTTTTTTCAAATCCTGCAAATGCCATCCTTTAGCTAAATCACTTTGAGCAAAACTGAACTGTACAACTAAGAGTGATAATATTAAAAAGCTATATTTATTTTTCATTGTGGATGTTAATGAACTGCTATGTTGATATGTAATGGCGTAAGAATAATGACAGAAACAATTGATGAAATAATGTACTGTTGATTAGTTAGAATTTACTTTAAAACTAAAGTTTACAGAACCATTTTGTTCATCTTCGTTACCAGCATTAAATGTAAGCTCGTAAGCTTTTCTTTTTGCAATAGCACGTATGGTAGCGTTGGAGGTAGTAGTTCCTCTTGGGTTAATTTCAGCACCAATTACTTTACCTAGTTTGTTTACGGTTATATCAACAATAACTTTTGCATTTTCATTAAAATCATCCTGGAAAGTAGGATACATTTTTATTCTTCTACCTTTTAATCCAGAACCAATACTAACGCCTGATCCTGCTCCATGTCCGGCGTGTGTTCCACTACCTTCTCCGTTACCAGTAGAAGTACCATTCCCGTTTCCATTTCCCCCTAATTTATCATTGTATTTATTAAAGTCGTCGTTATTATCACTATTGTTGGTACTGGTACCTTTTGATCCTGTAAACACTGCTTTAGGGCTATTTTCTTTAGCAGGGTTTTTATTTCCCGATGTGTTCGATCCGGCACCATGTAATGCAGGCGGATTAGTTTTAGGAGCTGTAGATGGAGTAGCAGCTGCTTTGTCGGGAACATTGTTTGGTGGAGCACTGTTATCTGCATCAGTTCCTACTGATGAACTTGCTTTTGATCCATCTCCTGTATTATCGTTTACAGGAAATACTGGTACTGGTAGATGACTATCTAAAATTATCTCAATAGGAGCGTAAGCAGGCTTTGGTACAACCTGAATAGTAGGAATAATTATCCATATAAAACAAAGCAATAGAACCAACGAAATCAACAGCGTGATTCCCGCTGCTTTTAAATTCTTCTCTCTTTCAAAAGAGGCTGTTGTTTGTATATTAGCCATGTATGGTGTGAAATTTCCAAACTAAAGTATGTGTTTTCAATTATATTATGGTTAAAGATTAGTTATCGTTGATTTAAAATAATATTGCAGTCTATTTAATAACATTTGTTAACAGGAATTTACGACAAATCCGCACAGCATATATGAACTTTTATACATTATACAACATCCCGGCTGCACCTCTGGTAGATAAAACAGCGGTGAAAAAGAAGTATCTGGAACTTAGCAGAACGCATCATCCTGATTTTGCAGATAGTACCGATGAAGCAGGTATGCAAGAGGCGCTGGAACAATCATCTGCAATTAATAAAGCCTACAAAATATTTAATAATGCTGCGCTATCCATTCAATACTATCTTCAATATAAGCAGGTAATACTGGAGGATGAAAAATATCCACTGCCTCCCGATTTCTTAATGGATATGATGGATATTAATGAATCGCTGGAAGATGCAAAAGCCAGTAAAGATGCAGCAGCAATTGCCAGAATTCAGGAGCATATTGAAACTTTTGAAGAAGAATTAATGGAGGAAGTTAAAGATATACTGGAGAAATATACCGATGAAACTATGGATGCTGATAGCCTGGGAAAACTAAAGGCATATTACTACAAGAAAAAATACATTCATCGAATTTTGGATGGAATATCCCGATAACATACATTTGCGCTCCCAGCGAGAAAAGGAACTGGTTTAAATCAGTTTTTTCTACTGCCCAGATGGCGGAATTGGTAGACGCGCTAGACTCAAAATCTTGTATTCGCAAGGGTGTGCAGGTTCGATTCCTGTTCTGGGCACTTAACCTCTGATGTTAAAGCCTCATAGTTATCAACACTTTGAGGCTTTTTCTTTTCCACTAAGTAACGCTTTAGTAACGGTTTCATCTTTTTTATGTATTTATTTTCATGGCTAAGTACGGTATTTATTTTGATACTTTTCTTTTTATTTACCTTTTATTTCTTTTTCTTCTTTTTTATTAATTATATCTTTCAAAACTTATATTTGCCAATATTTGTCAAGACAATATATTTATAATGGCAACTCAATGTGGAAATAAAATAAGGGAACTAAGAACTGAGCAAAATTTGTTAC
>CAIVPM010000225.1 GCA_903907815.1 uncultured Chitinophagaceae bacterium
TATAAATATTTTAAAGAAAACAATATTTTGTTAAGAGATAATTAACTATATATGTGAAATGATTAAAAAGTGTAAATATTACACCTACAAAAGCAATAATTAGTGTTGATAAATTTATATACAGCAATTTAAATTTTTAGCATGGATGATGCTGAAAATCGAATCAAGCCTCCTTATGTTTAAGAAAGTTCCACTTAAGTTAGCATAACTAAATAATTATAGCCACTAATTTTCATGTACTTTAAATAATTTATAGCTTTCAGCACAATTAGTTTGCATATCAAACTATTCTTTTATTTATTATTTTATTCAAATGGAATTTAACTATATGACAAATGTCATTTTATTGAAAATTATAAAACGTTAGATTGCAGTTTTTTAATTTAGAAGGTACAATAATTCTTTAAAATCAATTACTTTAATAATTTATAATTGCCTACACGCAAATTAAAATTTACTATAAAAAACTTTTATACTTTTTAATATTCATTATATGCCACATATTATATTTCCTACAGGAGTTTACAATGTAAAACAACTTTTGATAGCTGTTAATAAAAAACATACTGATGATGGCAATTCAAGTGTACTAAATGTATATCTAAAAACAAATTCTATAGACTTAAATGAAGATGAGCTAACTACTAATCAAGCAGAAACAATAAATAATACAAGGATGTTTTTATACAAACAAGGGAGAAACTATATTGAGTTGCGAGATTTAGACATAAACAAAGTAATCACAAACCTTAGAGAAGAAGTTCAGTACCTTAAAAGTATTTATAAAGACAATCCAAAAGAACTGGGAAATTGGGGAATAATGGTAGAAGGAACCAATAAAATTGTTTACCCCAGCTCTTTTGAAGGAATTACTACTACCATCAAAACTTTTTTGGCTAAACACAATAATTTCCCAGTTGGCACATCTCCATTAACTGATTTTCTGGTGAAAAACAAAATTAATGTAAGTGCAGATACCTTATCAGTTAGCAACGCGATTGATAACAACAAGAAAGCATCCATCGCAATTGCTGCATCGGAAAATGCAACACAGCAGAGAGATTTATTATTGCAAACCTGTATTACTAATCTGAAAGGAATAGGCAATTATTTAATGAACCTTTACGTAAACAATCAGAAAGGGATAGGAGAATATGGGTATACAATAGATAATAGTGAAATGAAGCCCAAAATTGTACAAACTTCTATTAAATTGAAAAGCAAAACTACCCTCAAAGGAGTTTTAATTGGCAGTACAATTACTAATATTGGCACAGAAGACGTTCATATCTACAAAGGGATTGCTACTATTGGTAATCCAATAATCATTCACCCTAAAGGACAGTTTGGAGTTGTGAAAGGGTATAGTACAATCACTATAAGTAACCCAAGCGCCATAAGTACCGCTAAAATTTCGGCTTTAAGGTCTGGACAAAAACGCTAAAATAGTCTCATTTATAGTAGAAAAATGGAGTATTCAAGGGTACTTTTGCTTACATCAAGTAAGTCCTGCACTATAACAAGTAAGATCTACACTAAATCAATAAAGAAAATACAATAATCAAGGGAAAAAAAGTATCGATAAAGAGAAAACAAGGGTGAACCAAGGGAAAGGAAACTACAACCAAAGTGAAAACGTAAAAAGGATGGTAGTTTAATTCTATATTACTGTCTATAATATAAAATACATAGGACTATTATAGGGAAAGTAGTTATTGTGGGAGATTACCAACTTTTATTTTGGGATTATGGGATAATAATATGTTATATATTGAATTTCACCTATTTTGATTTAGATATTAGTTTAAAATTGTGGTGTAATTGAGCATTAAATAATATTATTGTTTATGAAAATATCAAGCGTGTTTTTATTGATTTTAATGA
>CAIVPM010000226.1 GCA_903907815.1 uncultured Chitinophagaceae bacterium
CCAATAGTAGTGTTCTTAAAGACTAAATTGAAGGGAACAACATATTCGTTCAGCAGTTTTAATTGCTTAGGAACCTGCGCAAAAGAATAAGTAAGTGAAGCTATAAAGAAGATAATAGCGAATAGAATAATCTTCTTCATAAAAGTAATTTAGTATAGCTTAATAATATTTTTTATAAAACCTACCACACAAAACTTATTACCTAAAACTTTCTACTTATACCTTAATTTGTAGCACTATTTTTAAACCAGGTAGAAAGACTAGGACAAGCAGAAAACTCTTTATCTATCAATATATAATAGGTAGGCAAATGCTCTTTAAACCAGGTTTCCAGTTTCTTTTGTTTCTTGGTTTCCAACGCTCTTTGAGCAACCTTATTATAATCGTCTTTCAGGTTCTCTCTATGCGGCGATGTTCTTGATTTAAGATATACTATTCGAACTAGTTTTCTGCCTCTTTCATCAGTATAATATTGTGGTTTCGAGCAGTCCCCCACATTCAAATCTTTCAATGCCAGTACTAAATCTTTATCCAGTTGATCAATAGCTAAAAAGCTAGAACCATCTCTTCCCTGAATCTGTCCACCATTAAATTTACTACTTTCATCATCACTGAATCTCGTAACCGCTTCACCTATTGGCATCATATGTTTTACTAAATATCCACGCACAGTATCTAGCTTTGCTTTGGCAATGTTTACTTCTTCTTCAGTTACAGGAGGAACTTTAAGAATATGGCGTATTACAGCATCATCACCCGAACGGCTAACAAGCTGTATAATATGGTAACCAAACTTCGATTTGATAACCGAACTAATCTGTCCTTCTTTCAATTTAAACACAGCAGAAAAGAAAGCAGGATCCCATATTTTATCATTACGGTTTACATTGTACTGACCACCATTTTCCTTGCTACCCGGATCTTCAGAGAACAGCTTTGCCAGCTGATCAAATTTCTTTTGCCCTGCCTCCACTTGTTTTTTATAGTCGTACAGTTGTTTTATTATGTACTCATCCACATCCTTATTAGCTTTAGGCGTAACCACTACCTGCGTTAGCTCTATCTCACTTTCGTAAAAGGAAAGACTATCTTTTGGTATCAGTTCAAAAAAAGCTTTCACTTCATTAGGAGTCATTTTTACATTCTCCAGTATTTTAGCACGCATTTGTTCCGCTTGCTTTCTTTCTTTAAAGTTTTGTCTGAAATCTTCTTTTATCTGATAAATGGTTTTGCCAGCAATTTCTTCCAGTACCTGCTGAGAACCATACTCTCTAATAAATCCACGAATCTGATTGTCCAGTGCAGCATCTATTTCATCATCCCCCACTACCAGTGAATCTCTTTCAGCCTGAATAACCAACGATTTCTGAATAAGTTGTCCTTCCAGAAAAGCACATTCCGGATTAGGAGGCAAAGAATTCTCCTGTCCCTGACGTTTATAATCGGCAATGGCATTAATGATATCGGAGCGAAGAATAATCTTATCTCCCACCTGTGCAATTATTTTATCAGCAATTACTTTTTTAGGTTGCGCTATCGCTATAGTAGAAGAAAACAGCGCAATACTTAAAAACAGTTTATATAATTTATTCATCAGAAATACAGTTCTATTTATACGAAAAGTTCCCAAAGATATATTCCTGAGGTGGTAACGGTTTTATAAAGATTTCTTTTAACCCAGATTTTGCACAATTTCAGCCCCTGAAAGGAGGCTTTAGTATAAAAAGGTGTCAGGAGGTAGGAGTTTGGACACAGGAAAATACAGATTAAGGCACATAGGCAACGAGGCACATGTAGTGTTCAATCCATTAGTCTTTAGTTTTTTGTATTGGAATTTGTATTCATTAGCACATCAGCAAATTATCAAATTAGCTAATTAGTTTTTGGGCGCATCCCTTCGGGTCAGGCTATCCACTTGTATCTTTTTTTTGCTGTTCAGGTTGTCTAATACCAATTATATTTTAATGTCCGCCCACAATTAATATTAAGTTTTAACGTTTAAGATTCGTACAATAATTTATACAATGCCTGCGTTAAAAAAGA
>CAIVPM010000227.1 GCA_903907815.1 uncultured Chitinophagaceae bacterium
GAATGCATGAAAATATGAATGGGAGAATACAGTCTGTAATTGCTAAAGCACGAGGATTTAAGAACTTTGATAGATTTAGAATAAACACACTTTTCTATTTTGGAAACCTTAGTTTTAGTTCACAATTATTTTAGTATTGCCTAATTAATAATGAAGAATTATGAATTAAGAATTGAATGCAGGGAAACAGGAGATAGGAGTGAGGGGACAGCATAAATACAATAAAAAAAGGGTTGACCAGATAACTGATCAACCCTTTTTCGAATATTATTTTTCTTTACCTTATTTTCCGTGAGCTGGCATTTTAGGTGCTGCTGCTTCGGGAGCTGGCTTAGTAACATCTTTAATTTCTACATCAAATACTAAGGTAGAATAAGCAGGGATAACTGGCGGGCTACCTTGAGGACCATAACCTAAGATGAAAGGAATAATTAATTTTCCTTTACCACCTTTACCAAATAATTTAAGACCTTCTTCCCAACCTCTGATTACTCTGTGCTGACCAAGAACTACATTGAAAGGATCGGTATGTTTAGCACCTTCACCCATGTTTGCATCAAACACTTTACCATCGAGGGTATAACCTTTGTACATAACAATAGCTTGCCATCCTGAATCGGCTTTCTGACCTTCACCAGCATTTTCTACTACTACCTGAACACCACCTGGAGTAACTACAGTAGTTAATTTATTGTCAGCAACATATTTAGTGATACGTGTTTTTTCTTTAGCAGTTTCACCAGCACTTTCTTTTTCAATTTTCTCTTGTTCTTTCTGATTAGCAGCCATCATTTCGGTTTTATACTCTTCGTTAGCTACTTTTTCATCATCATAAACTTTCAGAATTTCTACTTTTCCCTGTACATGTCCACCTTTTACAAATACTTCGTTGTAATCAGGAATCATGTGTCTGCTTTTTAAAGAGTCGTTATCTAGTAAGAATTCTACTTTATCACCCACTGCTAATTGCGCTAATACTTCTGCGAAATCGTACTTAGGAAGATTAGCAAAATCAAATTTATGGTAGATTGGCATTTTACCAAAAGTAGAATTCAGGATAGAATCCTTACCACTAGCTGTTTTTACTTTGTACTCCAGATTGAACTTTACAATCTGATTACTTTTAATTCTAGGTTTTTTACTATCCGATGAAGTAATCTTATACTTCATACCTGATTTTGCTTTCTCGAATTTGTTACAAGAAGAGAAAAACACGACTGCTATAAGCAGATAACTGATAATGCGCATTGTTTTTTATATTTATTTAATTAAGCTCTTTTTCGTACTGTTGAATCACCTCATGAAACTTAGCAGTTGTACCTTCAATTGTATCGCTACTTCTACCACCCGAAGCGTTCTTATGACCACCACCTTCAAAATGAAGGCGCGCAAATATATTAACATCAAAGTTCCCTTTGCTTCTAAAGCTCCATTTTCTTTCCTCATCGCGATCTATTACAATTGCGGCAAGCTTTATGCCTTGAATTGTTAACAACCAATTAACCAAACCCTCTGTGTCGCCGGTTTTAATATCATACTTGATAAGATCTTTCTTTGGAATGCTCATCACCACTGTATTGTATTGATACAGCACTTCCATTCTGTGTAAGAAAGCATGTCCCATAAATCGTAAACGATTCTCGAGGAAGTTATCGAACATGTAATCGTGAATAAGGGAATGCTGCAATCCGGTTTCTTTTAATCTGGCTACCATTCTATGAACAGAGGCAGTAGTAGAAGGGAAGCGGAAAGAGCCAGTATCGGTCATTACCCCAGTATAAAGGCAGGTAGCAATATCGAGATTTATCAGGTGATCGTGACCACTATCTACTATAAAGTCGTATACCATTTCGCAGGTGCTACTTTTAGAAGT
This sequence comes from uncultured Chitinophagaceae bacterium, assembly GCA_903907815.1. GTDB lineage: Bacteria > Bacteroidota > Bacteroidia > Chitinophagales > Chitinophagaceae > CANFLJ01. The sequence continues at coordinate 1,874 of CAIVPM010000227.1, forward strand.
AAGGCTGATACCATAATCGAAAGCTGCTATTTCGGGAAATTCATGATGATCTATTAAAACCTTGATAGCTTTTGCGTTTCTAATAACCGGTTCAAAGTATTTTACTCTATGGAGTATATTAAAATCGAGACAGAAGATAATGTCAGCTTCATTTACCAGCGCAGTAGCTTCCTTTTTATGCTTTTCGTAATTAACAACTTCTTTAGCGCCAGGCATCCATTCCAGAAAATCGGCCCAGTTTGTTGGAGAAATATACGTAACCTTATGCCCAAGCTGGGTAAGGAAATGTAATAAGCCTAAAGATGACCCCATTGCATCGCCATCAGGTTTCTGATGAGCCGTAATTACAATGTTTTTAGGTATATTTAGTTGCGAAAAGAAAGACTGAATTGGTTGCATAAAGTGCGGCAAGATAATATAAATTGGTAAACTGAAGGAAAGTTGATGGAATTGAAGGTGTAAATTAGATACAAGTTACAAGTTGCTGGTTACCGGTAACTGGCAACTTGTAACTCATTTGTATTTGCATTAAGCATTCTGCGATTAACAGCTTCTCATTTTCTCAATAATTCCAGTAGTGGAGAATCCATCTACAATTGGATTAATAACCACTTTGCCACCATTGGCTATTACTTCTTTTGCTCCAACTATTTGTTCTACAGTATAATCACCGCCTTTTACAATTACATCGGGCAAGAAAGAAGTGATTAGTTCAAAAGGAGTATCTTCTTCAAATACAACTACAAAATCGGTTATCACTAAAGAAGCAAGGACCAGTGAACGGCTATTTTCATTATTAATAGGACGGGAATCACCTTTTAGTCTTTTTACACTGGCATCGCTGTTAACGCCTACTACTAAAATATCCGCTTCTTTTGCTGCCTGAGATAAAGAAAATATATGTCCTTCATGTAAAATATCGAAGCAGCCATTGGTGAAAGCAACTTTTTTGCCCAACATCTTCCATCCTCCTGCCAGTCTTGCCAGTCTATCTCGAGTAATAATCTTTTTTTCTATTGCTGAAACTGTTCTCATAATTACTATTTAGTACAAAAATATGGGTTAAAGCAACTCGTTTACAATAGTTGTCCAGTAAAAGACCCTGTTATTAAATATGTCTTTTGCTTCTCTTATAATCTCAGGATAATTAGTAGTAACGTACCGCATAGTAGTATTATCGGTATATCCACTGATGTTCTGAGAAAACAACATATCCATAGCGGTTGCATTGCCAAATATAGCTTTCAAATCTTCGAGTTTTGCTATGTCTTTTTCGTTGTTACTATCAATAAGGCCAACAATGTATTTGTTGTATATTATTTTCACTAAATCATTTATTGCAAGCCCTTTTTCTACTGCAAGATTATCTTTTGCCGGGTTTACATAATCGTAGAAACTACCATCAAATAACATGGTTAGCATTTGATTTTCGTCGGTATGATAACTACTATTGAAGAAGTATTTTTCGGGCATTAAAAAACTATACTGGCTAGAGTTACTATTTCCAAGAACCGCTAACCAATCGGTTATCTTTATTGGGTTATCTCTGTTAATGGAAGGATCTATAACATAGGTTTCTATAACATCATTATTTTTAATTCTAATAATGGGGGCTACGTGAAAACTCCACTCAATATGTTCTGAAGGAGAAAGGTAATTTTTATCAATTAACTGCAGCATTCTATTATCATTCTGATATAGCGCTGCCGGAGCAAATAACCATACCTTAAGATGTTGAATATTGAATTTTTTAAGAAGGAGTAAAGATAATATCTGTGCTCTTTGCTGACATCCGCCGTGTGGGAAATCAAATTCAATTCCCCAATTGTTACTTAAACTTATAAAAGCATCTTGTACTTCCTGGTAATTGTATACTTGTAATAAGTTAATATCTGCATAAGGAATATAAGTAGGCTGCATATAATGAGTACCTTTTTTACAAGAGTAATTAATTTAAATGAACAAGCAGCATTATAAATATTTGAAGAATCTATTTATTTAAATTTAATTAAAGGTCATTGATAAATTGTTTAACCAAATTCAAGTTTAACTTATTAATGTTTTTATTTATCAGCCTTTTTATTAAATAAAACTTAACTAATTTTACAAAGTTCAAGTAACTTAACTATTTAATTTATTTCACCTATGCTTTCTAAAAAAGTACCCATTCTCTATTTCGTTATTTTTACCTTGATTGCAATTCTTGCTACATTTTATTCTTGTTATGCTTATTTTTCTCATCAGGAAAAATTAATTACTGAAACCGCTAAAGCAAACAGTGTTCAAAGTTGTTTATTAAATATTAAAAGACTTAATGGATATAAATATATTCAACCTTTAATTTCTACTAAACAGGGTTGTGAATCAGAAGGTCTTCTCCCTATACGACAGGAAATGGCACAAACACTTGACAATTATAAAGCTGCTGGTACAATTAGTACTGCCTCTGTTTATTTAAGAGTTTTTGGTCAGGGTGAATGGGTTTGTATTAATGAAGGAGAAAGTTACCGACCAGGATCACTACTAAAAGTTCCTGAACTTATTACTTTTTTAAGAGAAGAAGAATTACATCCTGGAACTCTTGATAAAAAATTAGCTTACAATACACCATTTACAACAGTTAAGAATCCACTTTATACGTCTAAATCTATAGAAGTAGGGAAAAGCTATACCATAAGAGAACTGTTGAAATATATGGTTGAATATTCAGATAATAATGCTACGATGTTATTGAATAACAATATGGATTCAAAACAATTTAAGCAAACATTTACTGATTTTGGTTTAAAGGAACCAGATATGAATGCATCTGATTATCCAATTGCAGTAAAAGATTATGGTATATTTTTTGAAGCACTTTACAATGCTGGATACTTAAATATTGACAACTCTGAATATGCTGTAGAATTGCTTTCAAGGTGCAATTTTAAAGATGGATTTGTAGCTGGTTTGCCAGAAGGAGGATCTATAGCGCACAAGTTTGGAGAAGCCGGCGATGATAACTTGCATGAATTACATGAATGTGGTATAATTTACTCTGGTAACAAACGTTACGAATTAGTAGTAATGACTAAAGGTAAAGTGCTTGCTAAATTACCAGAAGTGCTTAAAAATGTTTCCAGGATTGCTTATCAAAGACTAAATAATTAAGTGTATTAAAATTATTTTTATTTATTAATAAACGCTTGGATTGCGTTTACAGCTTTACTTGTTCTTTCTTCTTCTATACCACTTATTTCTACAAATGGAACTGCTTGATTAATTAAAATGTCTTTATAAAGCTGGAATAATTCTCTTCTGGGTTGTTCGTCTGGATACTCTCGCAACTCATCTTTTATCCAAGGAAGGTCTATATTACAAAGAAGGTATAAATCGTATTTTCTTCTGGCTATTTCTGATAATATAAAAGGGTGGCATTTCCCAAAAACATACTCACACCATACCTTCATTACATACATATCTGTATCGATAAATAATAATCGATTATTATTATCCTGACATGAAAGTTCATTTGCATATTTGTCTTCTAAATCAATCTGGCCTTTTGCGATGATCAGTAAATCATCATAGGAATAATCTGTCCCATTGGTTAACAAATATTCTCTTGCGTATTCTTGACACCAGATTGTATTAAAATGTGTTGCTAATTGTTTGCATAAAGTACTTTTTCCGGTACTCTCGGGGCCAATAATGACTATTCTTTTAACCATGTGTCTGAAGCTTATATTTTTTGTGCCAGCTAATCCATCCCATTACTGCTAATATGGTAAAGACAAGGAATTGGAACGCTGCAAATTGAAGTCCTTTATAGGCATTAAGTGGTATAGATGCAATATCAGTAACAATCCACCAGATCCAGTTTTCTACTTTCTTTTTATTCATCAGATACATACCTGTAAATGCAGCAGCAGATGTAAATGAATCTGCAATAGGGACAGTACTGGGAGTATAATTATGAAGAATAAAGTATAGCATCCCCCAGCAGATGATAAAGAAAGAAATGGAAAATATTTGCTCTGAAAAGTTGTTGTATTTTATATGCAAAATGGTATGGCCTTCTTTTTTCTTGGCCCACATAATCCAACCCAATATACTCATTATAGTATAATACATATTTACAGAGGCATCGGCAAATAATCCGCATTTTGTATAGAGGAAGATAAATATTAAAGTGCTGATTAGTCCGGTTGGGAATACCAGAATATTTTCTTTTCTGGAATATAAAACACTGGTAATTCCAGAAATTACCCCAATAAATTCAAGGGTACTTGTATGTTGGAAATCCTGCCAGATTTTACTGAATGTGAAGATGTCAATTGTCATAAAAAATCAAAGATAACCCTGCAATAATATTTTGAATGATAAACTGTCGTTTATTTGCAGCATTATTTTACATTAAATATTATTATTATGATAAGAAATGCAACAGCCGTATGGAACGGTTCAGGTAAAGATGGTAATGGACATATTACTACTCAAAGCACTGTTTTGAACGAAACTCAATTTTCGTATTTATCTCGTTTTGAAAGTGGTATAGGAACAAATCCAGAAGAGTTAATAGCTTCTGCACATGCAGGTTGTTTTACTATGAAGCTAAGTTTTATTATAGGTGCTGCTGGTTTTACGCCAGAAAAATTATCTACTAAATGTGAAATCACTTTAGATAATGGTGTGATTACTAAATCTCATTTAATAGTAGAAGGAAAAGTACCGGGAATGGGAGCTGATCAATTTGCAACTTGTGTAAAAGAAGCAGAAGTAAATTGTCTTATTTCTAAATTGTTTAATACTGCTATTTCTTCAGAAGCTACTTTGTTGGCATAATACTTAAATCAGATTGATGATAATGAAAGCTGCAGATATATATCTGCAGCTTTTTTATTTAAAGAAGCTCAAGTTATCTATTTCCTAAATCGCTTAAGTAAAGCCATTGTAACAAGTATCCCCCTAATTTTATAATATTGAATTAAAATTCAGTAATTTATAAAGTTTTTCCGCAATCGATTTCGCAAATAAAACTAACAAATGTTAGCTTTTATGACTTTCATCATGTTTTAAGAAAAATAAGGGGTTTAGCTTTGCACTGTTGAAGCAATCGATATCACTAATTGACTAAGTAATGAAACAGGTATTAAATACATCGTTAGAGTTAAGTCTCCTTTCTGGAAATGTTTCTAAATTTACAGATTCATTCTTTAAAAATTTAATCAAAATAAATTGATATATATGAAAAAGTTACCACTGGTAAGCGTATGCCTTAAAGCTTTAAATTTACCTATTTTAATGTTAACTGGATTAGTGTTATTCAGTAGTTTTAGTTGGAGCCAGAATAATGTATATGCAAATGGGGAACCGGTAGTTTCGAAGGGCGGTTCTATTAATGTTTTGTATATGTATTTAAATAGAGATGTTGAGAGTATTAGTACAAGTATGGATGTTACAGTTGCAGTATTTGACAATTCATTTTCAAAAGAAATTGGACCTGAAGACGCTGTTAAAATGCAAAATGGAGCAGAAAATATATTTATAAATCAGGGTGGGGCAGCCCTAAGTATTGATGGATTACCATTGCCTGTTGTTAATGAAGTAATTGCAATAAAGATGAATAATTTACAAAGGGATTCAGTTTATCAATTAATTATTGACCCAAGTATGTTTAATGTTACTGGATTAAAACCTTATATCGTAGACAATTATCTTAATACTGAAGTAATTGCTTCAACAGTTGTAAGTTTTATACCTACATTGAATGTGTCAACTTATCAAGATCGTTTTAGTATTGTTTTTAGATCAGATGGAGCTTTGGGTATGAATTTTACATCTTTCATTCTTCATAATGAAGGAAATTATCTCCGTGTTGATTGGTATACATCTGCAGAAACTAATATGAAAATGTATGTAGTAGAAAAATCTTTTGATGGTATTAATTTTACTA
>CAIVPM010000228.1 GCA_903907815.1 uncultured Chitinophagaceae bacterium
CCATTAACGCAACATCCGATGAATAATCCTCATCCGAATATTAGCTTTGGTTTTGAGTTTAATACAAGTGGTCACGACTTCCAGATTTTCGCAGGAAACTATGGATTTGCAGTACCTCAGGACAATCACATGCAAAATCAAAACGATTTCCAGAAAGGTCAGTTCTTAATTGGATTTAATATTTCCCGTTTGTGGAATTTCTAATTTGGTATGATAATTGTAGAATCGTTTAGTTAACTATTTTTATTTATACATCAAAACAAACAATCATGAAAATTAAAGCATTTTCTTTTATTGCAATTGTTGCTGCAACAGTTATTGCAACTGGCTTTACTGCTATCGAGCAGAAAGCATGGACTGCACCAGCTGCCGATGCAAAAGCAGTAAACACAGTTAAGACCAGTAAAGAGTCTGTAGCTGCAGGAAAGGCATTATGGAATCAGCATTGTTCGTCTTGTCATGGAAAAACTGGGTTAGGTGATGGAAGTAAAGCTGCTCAATTGAAAACTCAGCCTGCTGATTTTTCTAAAGCTGCTTTCCAATCTCAAACTGATGGATCTTTGTTCTACAAAGTATCTGTAGGTAGAGATGACATGCCTAGCTTCAAGAAAAAAATCCCTGAAAAAGATGAAATCTGGAACCTAGTGAACTTTATGCGCACTTTGAAAAAGTAAGTTGTTAAGTATTTAAGAGGGCCTCTGCATAGAGGCTCTCTTAACCCAGATTTACAGTAGAGATTCTATTACAAACTCCAACTGCTTCAAACACTAGTATTTGCTTGATTTTTTGTTATTACCATAGTTCACTATGCTTGCTAACAAAAAATCTGCTCAAAAACTTGTCTTTATTGCATTTGTAGTTTTCATTACGAATTCTATTGAAAATCTGGGTTTTAAAATACTTGCTGTTTTGATTGTAATAAATCAATTAAAAGTTTCATTAATTCACATCACAATATTTTGCAATATGAAAGTGGAAGAAAATGTTCCTGCTGTAAAAAATACCAGAATGAAAATATTAATGGGTATTGGAATTCTTTCCATATTCCCGTTACTGAAATTCAGTTTGTTCGGCAAGAAAAAAAATGCAGTTAGCTGTTCCCCTGCAGATCAGGAAGAAACAGTTAGACTCTTAACACAGGATGGTAGACTGGTAGATGTAAAAGTATCTAAACTTGGTACTGCCAGAAAAAAAGTATCTGATAAAGAACTTTTAGCTTGGGTTAAAAAATAGTTAGCAATTAAAAAACTTAGTCATGGAAATGAACGAAAAATCTACCTCCAGAAGAGAGTTCCTTACTGCAGGGTTACTGGCAGGTGGACTGGCAGTAGTTGCAGGATGTTCGTCAAAGAAAAGCCCTTTTGATCCAGAAGCTGGAGATCTGGTGGCTGCATCTGGCGAAAAAGTAAAGCTTCTCTCTGTTGATGGTGAAATAATAGAAGTTGATAAAGCGTTTCTTAAACCAGTACCCGATTTACCGCAGGTATCCAACGAGGCTGCCAGAATCGGTATTCCTGGAAAGAAATTTGCAATGGTAATAGACCTTTCAAGATGTAAGAGTCTTAAGAAATGTCAAACAGCGTGTAACCACATGCACCATATTCATCCAGGACAAAACTGGATTAAAGTGTATCCAATGCAGGATGCAGATCATACCTCTCCATACTGGCAACCAACTACCTGTATGCATTGCGATGAACCGCCGTGTGTAAAGGTCTGTCCGGTTGATGCTACTTTTAAGCGTCAGGATGGTATAGTATTAATCGATAGCGATCGTTGTATTGGTTGTCGTTTCTGTATGGCTGCCTGTCCTTATTCTACCAGAGTTTTTAACTGGGAAGAACCAGGGTTAACCAAAGAAATTGCTGATAAGCCTTACTCTTGTGAAACCAGTGTTCCTCAGAAAAAAGGTACTGTTGGCAAATGTGATTTCTGTCCGGATATGGTCCGTAAAGGATCGCTTCCACATTGCGTAGCAGCTTGTCCTAATGGTGTATTCTTCTTCGGAGATATGCTGGAAGATTCTGTTACCAATGGTTCTGAAACTTTCCGATTCAGCGATCTTATAAAAGATAAAGCTGGCTATAGATTAATGGAAGATTTAGGTACTAAACCAAGCGTTTATTATCTGCCTCCGGTAAACAGAAATTTCCCATTCGAGAAACATGATGAGGAAGATTCTACTGAAAATAAATCAAAATCTAAATCATAAGCCATGGAAAATTTAGAGAAAGAACAAATCGTACAAGATCTGTTGCCACAGGAATTTGGTAAACAGGGAAAAATATGGGTGGCATGTCTTATAGCCCTTTGTGTAATTGGTTTTATAGCATACTGCCATCAGCTTTCAAAAGGGTTGGTAGTAACCGCTATGAGAGATTATGCATCATGGGGAATTTACATATCCAACTTCGTATTCTTCGTAGCTATTAGTCTGGTAGGATCTTTAATTACCGCTGTACTTCGCTTAACCGATGTACACTGGAGTACGCCTCTTACCAGAATTGCAGAAATCATTGCGGTATCTGCTATCACTTTTGCCTCCATCATTATTGTAGTGGATATGGGACGTCCTGATAGATTCTATAATCTATTCTTACATGGTCGTTTACAGTCCCCAATTGTATGGGATGTAATCGTTATTACTACGTATTTTTTCATCAGTATATTATTGCTGTACTTTCCGCTATTGCCCGATTTAAAAATCATGCTGAAGTATAAAGACAGAACCTCTAAATGGATGTATAAACTATATTCATTCTTAGGCTCTTTCTGGAAAGATAAACCAGAGCAATTCAAGATTACCGACAAGGCTATCAACATCCTTTCTATCACTATTATTCCGGTAGCATTTTCTATTCACACTGTTACTTCCTGGTTGTTTGCAACTACCTATCGCCCGGGTTGGGATAGTACCAACTTTGGTGCATACTTTATCTCTGGTGCGTTCCTGGTAGGGTCCGGCGGTGTACTGGTAGCGATGTATGTATTCCGTTCTCATTACAATCTAAAGAAATATATTACGTACGATCATTTTGATAAGATGGGTAAAGTAGTCGTAATGCTTGCTTTATTGTACTTATACTTTAATGTAAATGAGTTCCTGGTACCTGCATTCAAAATGAAGAAACCCGAAGAAGAGCATCTGAGAGGATTGTTTACAGGAGAGTTTGCACCAATTTTCTGGTTTGCTATTACTACTTCCATGTTATTGCCAATTCTTATCCTGGTAACTAAAAAGGGAAGAAGACCTTTCCCTGCATTTATTGCTGGTATACTGGTAGTAATTGGTTCCTGGTTTAAGCGGTATATCATTGTAACGCCTACCTTGTTACATCCGTTTTTACCAATGCGCGATGTGCCTGCAAGTTACCATCATTATTTCCCTACCTGGGAAGAGTGGGCTATTTGTATCGGCTCTCTGGCTGGAGCATTATTGGTGATTACCTTCTTCGCAAGGATTTTCCCTATCATTCCTATTCATGAAACAATAACTGAAACTGAAGAACATGAACACGATAAAAAATAAATATATAGGAGTAATCCTACTAAGCTTTTTCAGCATTGTCAGCTTTGCACAGGATGCAAAGAACGATTTGATGTTGAGCATGGGTTATTACAACAATAATAATCTTACTCAATACCTTGTAGCACATGCTAAAACAAAAATTGATGGTAAGTTTCAGATGGTTCCCGATGTAACGGTGAAGTTCTATATCAACAACGATTCTGCTGCTACTAATCTATTAGGTACTGCTATTACCAACGATAAAGGAGATGCTGTTTTAATGATGCCACCTTCTGCAAAAGCGGAATGGATGAAATCGGCAAAACATACTTTCGCTATCGTTTCTACAGCCTCTAAATTATACGATGAAGCTAAGGCAACAGTAGATGTTTCGAAGGCTAAATTAAAAATTGATACTACCGATGACAAGAAGCTGATTGTTACCCTGCTGGAATTAAAAGATACTGCATGGGTGCCTGTAAAAGCAGTGGATTTAAAGGTGGCTATTAAAAGACTGGATGGCGATTTAAATGTAAACGAAACCGCTACTTATACTACCGATTCTACTGGCACTATTACTGCCGAATTTAAAAGAGATAGTCTGCCGGGCGATAAGGAGGGTAATCTTACCTTAATTGCTAAAGTAGAAGACAATGATATTTATGGTAACCTGACTGCTGAAAGAGTAGTAAAATGGGGAAGTAAATTTCAATATGTTTCTCAATTCGACAGAAGAACTTTATTTGCCCGTAGAGGACATTCACCATGGTGGTTAGAATTGTTAGCCTACGCTATCGTAGTGTCGGTTTGGGCAGTATTAATCTACCTTATTGGACAAATAAGGAAGATTAAACAATTAGGCGTTTAATTTTCACAGATAGGTTTTTAGTTTGTTATTGAAAGAGTGTGGGTTTAATTACCTGCACTCTTTTTTTGTGCGGTAGAACGTACAAGGTTTAACGAAATACATTGAACCAAAGAGCCACGACGGCACGGAGTTTCACAGCGTTTATATAATACAAATACAGAGAGCATCGCAAGCGATTGGGGGATGCTAAATACTATTCATAATATGGCTTGTTTTGTACAGGCTACTCCAAACCTTTCCAATACATTCATTTGTTTGATTTGTTAATCTTACAATAGTTTATAATGCTGGCAATACTAAAATAATTGTGAACTAAAACTAAGGTTTCCAAAATAGAAAAGTGTGTTTATTCTAAATCTATCAAAGTTCTTAAATCCTCGTGCTTTAGCAATTACAGACTGTATTCTCCCATTCATATTTTCATGCATTC
>CAIVPM010000229.1 GCA_903907815.1 uncultured Chitinophagaceae bacterium
ACAATAGTACTGCCAAATTCGTTTGGAAATTTAGCTTTGCTAAATTTGCCTTCCACCATAGGTGGAATGGAAAAGAGAATTTAGATTATCTATTAAAAAATCCAGAAAAGGAAGTAATAAAGCTATTAAGAGGATGTTGTCCAGAAAGTATTGTCAATATATTCAAAGAAGTGCATAAGTCTCGCTCTAAGCGAGCGACCCTTCGCTTTGCTTTGGTTAGACTTTCCCGTTGGGAAAGTCGTCAGCCGCCTAAGCGGCGGGTAAAAATCCAAAACATCCAGAGAACCATAATATTCGTGTAGAGAATAAAAAAGAAGGAATAATAAGCATATTTGAGAATGATAAATGGCAAGATCATACAAAAACGAATGGATTACAAACATCGCCAATGGGCGATGTAGATTAGCTGGCTTTGCCAGCGTCAAAAGATATATGATAACACAGAACTAAAAATACTAGAACTAATAGATGAATCAGATGAAGCAGTAATAAAGAAATATGTGAAGCCGAAACAGATAGAAAGGTTTAATAAAGAGACAGATTTACTAGAATGGGCAGATGTAATAGACATACGAGAGGATGATGTAAAATTAATAGATGATAGAATAGAGATAATAGCAACAAAAGATCAAGAAATAGAAAAAAAAAGAAAGAGAAGGAGTTAGATAAGAAGAGAAAGGATCTAGATAGTTTAATGATGCGAGCAGTAAGCAAAAAGGACAGTTTACAAATAACATCAACATGATACAAGCCTCCCTAAGGGTTGCTTGCTAAAGCAAGACTTACGCGTTGCTCGGCGCGGTGACCAAAGGGAGCCTTTGTGAATATTCTAGTGGGTTCTAGGAGGGATGATATATAGGGTTTTACTAGATGGTCTAGAAAGAGGTGAAAATAAGTGAATGAATGTTTATAATGTGAAATAATTAAAAAAGAAGATAAATAAGAATATGAGTATGTCTATAGTTACTAGTAGGTAACTAAAGGTATAGTGTTGATTATAATAGGTATGCGAAGAAGGGTAAGACTCGGTTAAGAGCAACCTTGCTTAGGGTATATAAAGTAAAAGTTGCGATAGTAGTATATAAAAATGGTGGATAAGTCTCCCTCTTGAGGGAGCGATCTTTAGTGTATAAAAAGTAATAGAATATAATAGTTAATGAAAGTTGTATATAAGTCTCGCTCTAAAGCGGCGGGTAAAATAATAAAAAGATCTATAATGCTTTACAAACATCGCCCTTGGCGATGTAGGTTAGCTGGCTAAAAGCCAGCGTCAAATAATAAAAAGTGCTCTCTTAAATATTATGGAATAGATGTACTAAGTAAAATAAAATATATATAAAAAGTAATACTGTAAATAGGTTTAAAACTATATAAAAAGCTAAATATAATAATGGTAAAGAAACTCCACATGGAATAAATGAACCGTACCAGATATGTAAAATATTAAAATAAGAAACTAAAAGTAGTAATTAATAAAATTAAAAAAAAATAAAGGTTTATAATAGATTTATGAAGTATTTAGATTGAAGTAATAATAAAAGAAGTGAATAAAAGGTGAAAATAATTACATAAAGTGTTTACGTAAACTAATTATACTAAACACCACCAAAGGAAGTGTTAATTATACTCAAAATATATTATAAGCATAAAGAGAATATAATAATTACATTAAGTGAAAAAAGATATAATAGGTATAATTAATTATTAAATGCTAAAACTAAGTTGATGTAAATATTATACTAAAATATAAAATAGTAAAAATGATGGAGAAACTTTCCAAAATGTAAAATGTAGATAGTTAAAAGTATAAGTAAGGATTGTGTAGTGAAAATATATAAAAAAATAAATACTAAATTGTAAAAAAGTCTGTATATAAATTAGTAAATAAAAGAAACTGTAAATAAAATTAAAAAAAATAATGAAGT
>CAIVPM010000230.1 GCA_903907815.1 uncultured Chitinophagaceae bacterium
ATTGAAACCTCAGTTATTAAATCAGATGCCTTTGACCATCCCATTCTGGTGCTTCTTGTTGCTTTCCACAAACCAGTTCTTAAATTATTTTTGAACTGCCCTGAAATTTGGAAACCATTTTCTTTGTATAAAAAATTACCGTTTAATATGCGTTCATAATTTTCATTTTCATAATATTGGTAGGTAGCTTTCCCTTTTTCGTAGTTACCACTATACGTTTTAATAGTTTGACTAAAAGCAACATTTATACTAACTAAAACAGAAAAAACAAGAAATTTGCAAGGAAGATAGTTTGACATGAAATTATTTTAATTATGGTTATAGATTATTTACCTACTGTTGGTTCTTCAAGTACAAAATCTCTATAATCTCCAATTAATATACCATCAACTACAAAGCCTTCTCCCCAAAAATGCTTTGCATCACTATACTTCCACTCTAACTTAAATATTTTACAAGACCTTTCGGATTTAGTAATAATAAGTTCAGATATTATAGCACTTTTCCCATGAATCCAGGTTGAATTATATGTTCCTAAAAACCCATTTGTTATACCAATCGGTTCTGAACATTCAGAAGCAATGAATTTACTTGTATTATGAGAATATTCTCCAATTAAATTTCCATTTTCAGTTCTTTTGAAATAAAATCTTCCAATAAGTTTTGACATAAATAAATTTTATTTCGCCTACTCTTCACCGTTTTCGGCTTCTCGTAGCTGGTTTTAAAAAAGTGCAGCCGGACTTTTAAGTTTTAGATTACAAATATAAAGAAAAATACATATTGCTTAATTGGAACAAGAAAATGCTAGACTTAAAGCAATTGTAGATGCTAAATAGTAATAAAAAAGCCTACCAAAACTTGGTAGGCTACTATAAATAGAAATCTAATATTAATGGTTATTAATAACTACAGTTTTATTTACTTTAGTTCACTTCCCAGTTTATGTAAAGCTGTTTCGATTTTAATAATTTGTGCTGGTATTGGTTTTCTTAATCCGGTAGCATAATGGTGCATTTGTTTTTGGTTAATAACTGTAATGCGTTCCAGCGCAGCCTTGGTAAATATATTTTAATAATATTGCAATAAGCTTCATACATCGAATTTATAGATTAATTCATATTTTTTCTTAAAAACAGCAGGTATGGGATCTCCATCTTTTATGCTACTTTCAATATGAAAAGCAATAGCATCTTTAATATTCTGTTTTACTTGTTCTTGCAATTCTCCGTTAGCTACACAACCATTTAGAATAGTGGCAAATGCAAAAAGTTTTACCTACAAAAGAAATTTCTACTATTACTTATTCGACATATTATATTTATTAAAGTAAGATTTATTTTAACACTGCTTGTATTAAAATGCTATTTGACAAAAAATCGCCCAAATCATCACTTGGGTTACCATTAATAATAACCTTGTCTTAATCTATATGTATTTCCCAGTTTACTGTATAGTCTGTTTTGTTCTTTACATTTAAAAATAAACCTGCGGTTGTGCCAAATTCATTATAAGGAGCAACATAATTTGTGTTGGGTTTTATTTCTATCTCTATCCCTACCATTACACCATTCTTTACACTGCTTAAGTAATAATATAATGGTACAATATTGGGGTTCTTTAATAAGAAGATGGTAGTATTTAAGATGGGTACTTCCAGACAATTGCTTTTGCCTAATAGTGTAAGCGAACCACTTGCGGTAGTGCCTTTTGTATGATGAGCTGCATTAAGCAAACTAAAATCGAAGAAGGACATACATTTATCCCAATTAGGCCCATATAGGCTGCCTATTTTAAACATTACTGCCATCAGTGCATCTTCTACAGGTGCACGCATAGTAATAACTTCGGAATTAATTGTTTTTGCTTTACCTTTTTTATCCGTCTGAATTCCCAAGGCAGCAATGATACTGGTATTGTAGCCCGAAAAAATGGCCGCAAAGGGTACACCACCTAAGGCTGCTTTATATTTTTCTGCTGTTACAGAAAATTGATTGGCAACTTCTAAAATAGTTCCCCTGGTTAAGTGCCCGAAAGCAGAAAGACCACTAGGGAAAAATTCAATGTATTCCATCGATCCTTCCGGATAAATACTGGCAATAAGGTGATGCTTTTGTCTTACTGCATCAGCAAATTTTTTAACTACGGTATTTAAACCAGCCGTACTACTTTCTTTTATGGCCTTATTGACTGTCTTCTCTTTAGAGTCGCCAAAGTAATTAAGATAGGCCGTGTTTAATGGCGTTAGAACTGCATCTAAAATACCTCCAATATTAGCAGCGGTAAGTGTTGCTATTACAAACCTACAAAACAACTGCAACCTTGCATCTGTAATTCCTGCTGTATTAAACAGGTTACTAAAAAATACTGCGAAACGATTTCCTCTGTTCATAAAATGAATTTAAAAATGATGAAATACCATTTAGTACTTCCCGTAAAGTTTCATCTTTATTTCAATATGAATTTTGTTAATGTTATACTAACTGAACATTTAACATAGTTTGGTATTGTTATTATTTTAATAAGAGATCGGGTATTGCTTAAATCGTTATTTTATAGCTTTTATGTGATTTTTTAGTGTTGGAATGTTGTTGAAAGTTGTATTTATAATAGGTAGTTTCTATTTTGTTTTTTATTACATAGTAGCGCATTTACAGGCATATTAATGATGAAGATGGATGTATACTAATGTATATATGAATACTGATGATGAAGATGGGCAAATACAAGTGTATAGGTATATATTGATGATGAAGATAGATGTATACTAAGGTATATATGAAAACTGATGATAAAGATGGACATATACAGTGGTATAGGTATATATTGATGATGAAGATGGATGTATACTAACGTATATATGAATACTGATGATGAGGATGGATGTGTACCTATTAATATATACAGTCTGATAATGCTAAGCCATATAAAAGTGGAACGACGTTTGCGTTAGGGCTATAGGGGAATATCCTTTTTGTGCCACTAACAACTTGCCATAAATGCTGCCTGAATATTGGCACAAAAAGATAGGAGAAGATAGCCCGGCCGCGAGGAACGAAGCGGCAACGCCCAAAAACTAATTGATAATGTAAAATGGATAATTGATGATGCAAGAAAATACATTATTAATATACTATCAATAATTGAAGTGATCTGCTGTTGGAAAATGACGTTTAATCAGAAAGTTTAATGTTATGGTATATTAAATATGGATATATTTGTTTTCAAAATAATGCAAAATGGAAGAACTGATTTTTATGGTGGAAGAAAGTCCTGAAGGAGGATTTATAGCCAAAGGGTTGGGCATTTCCATCTATACACAAGCTGATACTATTAATGAACTCAAAGAGGCTTTGATTAATGCTGTTCATTGTCATTTTGATGATAATAAGAAAAGAATTTTAAGACTGCATATTCTAAGGGAAGAGGTAATTGCAGCATGAGAATATATTATGTTGAATGCTAAATGTTGAGTGTTGAATTTATGTCATTAGCACATTAGCTAATTATCATATTATCACATTATTTTTTCTTGTCTTCCATCATTCTCATTTCTTTAGCATCCTGTAAGAATTCGGAAGCGAAGATGAATTTGTTCAGCAATTGATTGTCGCTGTAAATGATTTCTTTATTATTACCTTCCCATTGTTTTAAGCCTTGATGAAGGTATACAATATGGTCGCCAATTTCCATTACACTATTCATGTCGTGGGTAACCACAATGGTAGTGATATTAAATTCAGTAGTAATTTCTTTAATCAGTTTATCTATTAATAAAGATGTCTGAGGATCTAAGCCGGAGTTAGGCTCATCGCAGAAAAGGTATTGAGGATTCAACACAATAGCACGGGCAATACCCACTCTTTTCTTCATTCCTCCACTTAGTTCGGAAGGATATTTTTTATTAGCATCTTTAAGATTTACTCTTTCCAGTACTTCATTTACCCGCTTCTTTTTTTCGGCAGATGATTGTTTGGAAAACATATCTAAAGGGAACGAAATATTCTGTTCTACGGTCATAGAATCGAATAGGGCAGAGCCTTGAAACAACATGCCAATCTTGGTACGGAGCTGTTTACGCTGATCGTCATCCATAGCCCTCATATCCTGTCCGCTATAAATAATATCGCCACTATCAGGTTGAAAAAGTCCTACCATACATTTGGTAAGTACTGTTTTTCCACTACCGCTGGCACCTATAATAAGATTGCATTTACCACTCTCCATGACAGCACTGATACCACCAAGTATTTGTTTTCCTTCAAACGACTTTACGATATTTTTAATTTCTATCATGGAATAAGCTATTTAAAATGGGAGACAGGAGTGAGGAGGTAGGAGACAGGAGAATACACTTGTATTAATTGTATTTATTATTTAATTTGTATTCTCCTGTCTCCTGTATTCTATCTCCTATTTCCTTGCCTCAATTTAATCAAGTTTAAGAACCGCTAAGAACGCTTCCTGTGGTACTTCCACATTACCAATCAGCTTCATACGTTTCTTACCTTCTTTTTGTTTCTCTAATAGTTTACGTTTTCGGCTAACATCACCACCATAACATTTTGCGGTTACATCTTTACGCAATGCACTAATGTTTTCGCGGGCAATAACCTTGGCACCAATAGCGGCCTGTATAGCTATCTGGAATTGCTGACGGGTTAATAATTCCTTCAACTTTTCGCAAAGCTTTCTACCAAAATCTGCAGCACGTCCTCTATGGATAAGGGAACTTAATGCATCTACCTTTTCATTGTTTAATAAGATCTCCATCTTCACAATATCGGCAGCTCTATAATCCAGTGGATGATAATCGAAAGAAGCATAACCACGGGTCTGACTCTTTAGCTTATCGTAGAAATCAAATACAATCTCGGTTAAAGGCATTTCGAATACCAGTTCCACTCTGGTAGGAGTGATGTAAGATTGATTGATAAGATTACCACGTTTGCCTAAGCAAAGCGTCATGATATTACCAATGTATTCGGATTGTGTAATGATTTGTGCACGGATAAAAGGCTCTTCAATTCTGTCCAGTCTGGTAGGATCAGGCATCTCCGAAGGATTGTTTACAATTATCTTGTCGCCCTTACTGGTATAAGCTATAAAGCTAACGTTGGGAACGGTGGTAATTACTGTTTGATTAAACTCTCTTTCCAGACGCTCCTGAATAATTTCCATGTGCAGTAATCCTAAGAAACCGCAACGGAAACCAAAGCCAAGTGCCTGAGATGTTTCCAGTTCAAAAGTAAGAGAAGCATCATTCAACTGAAGCTTTTCCATACAATCTCTAAGCTCGGCAAAAGCATCTGTTTCTACAGGGTAAATACCCGCAAAAACCATTGGCTTTACATCTTCAAAACCATCTATCAGTTGACCAGGGTTAGAAGCAACCGTAAGCGTGTCGCCTACCTTTACTTCCTTGGCAACTTTAATGCCGGTAATGATATAACCTACATCACCACAACGAACTTCTTTTCTTTCTTCCAGTCCCATCTTCAGGATACCAACTTCCTGAGCATCGTATACCTTATCGGTTGAGACAAACTTTACTTTATCCCCTTTTTTAAGGATACCATTTCTAATACGGAAATAAACAATAATACCACGGAAACTATTGAAAACGCTATCAAATACCAGTGCCTGCAATGGTGCATCCTGACTACCCTTAGGGCAAGGAATACGCTCAATGATAGCCGCAAGAATCTCTTCTATTCCAATACCACTTTTACCGCTTGCCAATAGAATATCTTCTTGTTTGCAACCAATTAAATCGATAATCTGATCGGTTACTTCCGGAATCATGGCACCATCCATATCAATTTTATTGATAACAGGGATGATTTCCAGATTATTATCTATAGCCAGGTATAAATTACTGATAGTTTGTGCCTGAATACCCTGAGAAGCATCTACTAATAGTAGCGCTCCTTCGCAAGCAGCCAACGCACGGCTAACTTCATAACTAAAATCCACGTGACCGGGAGTATCAATAAGGTTCAGAATATAATCGTCGCCCTTATATTTATAACTAACCTGTATGGCATGACTCTTAATAGTAATACCTTTTTCTCTTTCCAGATCCATATCATCCAGTACCTGCGCCTGCATATTGCGGTCGCTGATAGTATGGGTAAACTCTAATAATCTGTCTGCAAGAGTACTTTTTCCGTGATCTATATGTGCTATTATGCAAAAATTACGAATGTGCTTCATAAGCCGCAAAGATATGGTTATGGATATATTTGAGAATAAATCGTTTAAGAGATTTCTATAAACAAAAAGAATCAGGAATGATTCCCTGATTCTTTATTGCTTTAATATTAGTAAAACTTATAATGTATTGAGGTAATCTATCACATTAGCTATAGTTACCGGCTGAGGATCTACCTTGAAAATAGTTTGTTGAGTAGTATAATTCACCGTTTTATATCCTAAATAATATTGGTTATCTATTTTTGAAATAGTTACAAGTGAAACATTCTGATTGGATGTAATATTCGTATGAGAGAATGTTCTGGATGGAAAATCTGCATCTAATCTTGCAATATTCTTGCTGTTATTATGAACAACATAAACCAATGTGTTTTTGTTGGTAAAGTTTACCGGTAAATATACATTAATCTTATTATTATTTATTGGGGTATTGTCAACTGCCGTTAAAGATATCCAACCAAGTTTATTCAAAGTAACATCATATCCTCTTGGTGATGAACCTTGTGGAAACCAGAAATCTAAATGTTGAGAGGAGTAATTATCTACCTGCCAGGCGAAATTATCATCGGTAACATTGTAACCATTGCCAGAATAAACCATTACCGATTGAGGTTGTGGTTTAATAAGCGAATCTTTAATTAGTAAATGAATAGAGCTTCCTGATTTTACACTCATTAGCGTATCCTTATTATAAATGCTAATGTTAAAGAAACCAACACTTTGTCCTTGATGACCGTTATAAGTACAAGAGCAGAAATTTCTAATAAAGCTACCTGTAGAGGTAGATGCCTGAAGTTTAATCTTAACGGTCCCTTTACTAAAAGTTTTATTGGTGATGGTATTTACTAAACTATTTTTAGGAATGGCAACTCGGAAATTATCATTATTAAATATTTTGTCATCATCATCAATACCAACATTAGTCAACATTACTGTATCTAAAAATTCGGTAAGTTTTATATCTGCAGTAATATCTTTCGCTAAAGATTGTATGCTGGTCGAATTGCTCCAGGTGGTATCATTAATCTGTAGATTATTATTTAATACGAACCCAGTCGATGTTTCTTTTTTGCAGGAAACTATGAATCCTGTTAATAAAACAAATATAAAAATCCTTTTCATCATATCCATTGTGCTATCTAGATGCATTAACTATTATTATTGCTGCCTATTACCAAATTTATATCTTACTCCTAAGGAAATTCCTAAAGAGTTAAATTTCTGTTCAAACCCAAATTTGCTTTTAATAGAGTTTGATAGACCATATCGGAAGTATGGCTCGGTAAATATTGCCCATTTGTCATTTAATTTTCTTTCAATACTCGCTGCAGCCATTAAGCTGATTCCAAATGCAGAGGTATAGGTATTAGTACCTTTATTGCTAAAGAAGATAACCCCTAATGAAGTATCAATTGTAGAACCGTTATTCCATGAATATGAGTTTAAAAT
>CAIVPM010000231.1 GCA_903907815.1 uncultured Chitinophagaceae bacterium
CCAACTCTATCCCGTTTTCAGCATCCCGTAGCTTCTTTTTGTAAGTGTAGCCAAACTTTTTAAATAAACACTAAAGACTCTCTCTATCAATTCAGCACCAGTTTCTTATTATCTAAATACTTCTTAATCTGTATTCTTTCAACTTTATCACTGAATTTTTTAAAAGTATTAAATTCAAAACAATGTTTTCTAATCTTGCTTATTCTTACTGCCTATGAACTTTAAAACTACCTGATGTTACATTACAAATACCGGTTAGCGGTTGCATTTCTCGCCCATTATAACTAAATGTACCCGCAATGTAATTTGAATTTACTTCCGTAATATTTAAACTACCAGAATTGGAATAGTAATATTTGCCATTACTTGTCTTATAATCCACATAACATTGTGTATTATTGATAGGATATGCACCAATTGCTACAACACTATTTGTGATAGGATTTGAAAATTGAATTGTATCGTGCGTTAGAGAGACAAATAAAATATCTAGTTCAGTTGGAATAATAATACAAACACCATTAACAGCACCAGTCTCCTGATTTAATGCACCATTAAAACTCCAGGAAGCAAAAGTACTGTCTGATGTAGGTATAACTACACTGCCACTACAATTCCCTGCACCTCTTGTAAGGGTTTGGTCTCCAAAATTAGTTGTAACTTTTATATGGTTATAATCAATATAAGTTGCTTCATTTATTACTTTATTGCAAACATTAAAGTTGAAATACCATGAAAATACACAGCTATTTACTGGTTTTACTCCAATAGGGTCTACCCATGCCCAAAACTGTATATTGCCATCCCCTAAATAAAATCCATCAACATGTGGAATAAATGCTGCACCACAATTCCAGCCACCAGAAGAAATTTGTGGCTTATCATTATTACAGCCGGTTAAAAAACATGTAACAGGAGGGTAAGGATCTGGCATAGCATATAATGGGTTGAAGTACCCTATCCATTCACCTAAATCTGGATAACAAATGTTTAAGTTTCCATTACCCCAGCTACTACCATCAATTTTAAAGTGAACACAAGAGTAAAAATTGATTTCCGTATTTTTATATTTAAGTTTTCCATCTGTAATTCCAGGCGCAACAGAAGTCATCATTCCACTTGAATTTAACGAAATAACTGAAGGGTAATTTATTATAATTTGATCTGGGGAAGTTTGAAATTTAATGATAGAATCTTTCATGGTTTTTCTATGAATAATTTCTGTTACTTCAATCCTGACTGGCAAGGAGACTAAATTAATATTAGAGAAATTTATAGGAAATGAAATCAACTTACTAATTTTCCATGTTGTATCAGCTACTGGACTTGATGCATTGGAAACTAATATTTGTAATGTACCAATCAGTGTATCAATACCATTTACTGCTATTACATTAAATAATCCTGTAGTATTTCCTGCATGAACTGCTTTGCCGGAAATTGAAATGCCAGATAAAGCTGATGAAGAAAAAGCAGGAGTAATCGCTACACTTTTTCCATCCGCAGTAGTAACTGTATAATTAAACAATCCACTTGTACCTGTTTGTAGCGACAAAACAGGTGGTGTGAAATTTATAAAATATTTATTAGTCTGAATAGTAGTTGCAATAGCAACAACACTAACATTTACATATTCTAATCCATGCGAACCGTCTGTTACTGTTATCAAAGCATTACCAATACTATTTGCCGTAATTACACCACCACTCACCGACGCCACAGTGCTATTGTCACTCGTCCAGATAAAACCAGGTTGAGACACTTGTATTGTTCCATCTGAATTGTAAATTCTGGCATTTATTGTAGCAACATTTGTTACATGTAATACCAGGCTTTTTTGCGATATATTCAAAATGCCCGGTTGTGTAGGCGCAATATACGCAGGCGTAGTATACAATGGGGAACTACTAGCCGAGTTGCCTTTGTTACAAGAGAATGTTACCGCTATGATCATTGCTAAAAAGCAAAAATCAAAAAACACAATTGCTTTTTTCATTTTAATTTGTTTTTTTATTTCTTATAGCTTTTACAATAATTATAGCAAGCACAGCAGCACCTGTTATCAGACAAATCCATCCCATCGTTTTTTTTGCTTCATCAGGGAAATTGAAAAAGTTAATCAATTCAGCACCTGCAATAATTAAAAGAATACAAACAGGTAACGACTTAAAATCATCTTTCATAAAAAATATTTTACTTTTCGCCTACTCTATTCCGTTTTCAGCATCGCGTAGCTACTTTTTAAAAAAGTGTAGCCAAACTTTCCTCACATTTCAAGTATCACAATACTTAAGATGTGTTCATACAACATTTAAAATTCAACATTCAACACAATGTAATACCCCTTGTACTCCCTCGAACTTTTACTAATAATTTATATTTTCAGGCACTTATTCTTTTTGAAATCACCTACACATGTTGTAGAAACAACGAAATTTAAGTATATCTACGGTCTAAATTTTTATAAACTATTTATCAAATATTGATTAAATCTATTAATAAAAAAATGACTTTCGTCATATTTATTAAATTAAAATGATTCTCATCATCTGTTTTATAACACATTCGTCATTTTACTTAACTTATTAATTATTTAATAAGTTCTACCTTAAACCCCATAACCCTCCTAACCTGTAATCCATTCAAAATTTTAAACTCAACATTCAACACGTGTATTTTGTTAGCTTCCCCACGGAACAGCTTACAAAATAATCTGAGTGAAACTCGGCACTAGTTGTACCTGTGCTGTAGTATGTGGCAGCTTGCAGCTGCATTTCTTGGTGTTACTTACAAAAGAAAATTAAAATGAATTATATAATTCTATAATTGTTATTTTATTTTCTTATTCACCCATAAAAAAGCCCCCGATATAATCGGAGGCTTTAAAAACAAAGTAACACATTATTCTATGCACACATAATTTCTACCCCAATACTTAGAGGACTTACCCCAGCCGTATTGGCTACATAGTAATAGATAAAGTAGGTAACGCCTTTGGTTAATCCCATAATTTTTTTCTTACGGTGAATATCCAATACATGAATAATACGGTTTGTATACCCTGCAGGTACAATAAACTGACTGTTGTGAAAAATAGTTATTTCACTTACCAGTGGTTTGCCTTCGCTAATAATACAACCATACATTGAATCACCTCCAAAAGATTCCGATTGGGTATCTATCTCCCCACTTGCAGCACCTCTTACAGCGCTAACTGTAGGAGTTCCTGGAATGGTTTGTTTATGTGCTGGTCCTTTGCTGTTAGCAACATTTAAACCCGATTTAATAATAATTCCTTCATTACCATCTGCTATCTCATCTACATAAATAGCAAACAAATCCATTGTTGCCATTTCCAATGCATCAGCATTTAAGAAGTCGGGCTTTTGTGCCCTACCCCCTTGTTTGTAAATAAGACGTGTACTAATTGCTGCATCTATAATTGTAGTATAAGCATCTATAGTAAGAGGCGGTTTAGGTGTTTTTGTGTAATCAAATATTGTTGGATTATCCCGGATACCATTTCTGTTGGTTCCTGCAAGATCTGCCCTTTTCTCGGCAGACATACTATGGAAATCGTCGCTTACGTGCGGTTTGTTTGGCATAATATTGTATTTAGCCTTATCGAATAAATTGTTGTGAATGGCTATTATCCTGTTGTACAAGCGGATGCTTACAACAGAACGATTGCTGCCGGACAATTTGGTCTATCTTTTTACAGATAGTGCGACGCTGGAGTGAGAATAACCAGCGTCTCTCCGACCTCAACAAGACTAAATTTTATCTTTATATACTTTAAACAGTAACTGTATACAGTATTAACCTGACATATAAAAAATACCAAAGTACTGCCTAGTAACCTGAAAAAAGACTTTGGTACTACTAGCCCCAATAATAGTACTGTTAAACCTCTGAGTAGTTCTATTAAACGGTTAGGTAGTACTATTAGAGCTCCGAGTAGTACTACTAAACTACAAAACAGTGTGATTTTTATTTCTAATAGTACTACTAGGGCTCCGAGTAATACTATTAAAGCAGCTAGTAGTACTATTAAAGCGTCGAGTAGTACTACTAGCCCTCTTAGTTGTACAATTAAAGCTCTTGGTAGTACTACTAAAGCACCGAGTAGTACTATTCGTAAATTTTGTGATGTAGAATTATTATTAAAACAATAAATAGCTATATTTTTAATACAACAATTGAAGTTGTATATTCCTCTTTGAAGATGTAAATATGCTAATCCTTTTTTCACAATGTATAAATAAGCTGTAAAGCTAACCTATGTTATAGCAGTTAAATATGATATATATCAGTTTATGAAAATAAATAGTTGGAATAGTATGAGTGGAAATATTTAGTACGAATAATATAAATATTTAATGCTGAGCTAATAAATAATTTGAACCCGCGCGACGGATAGTAGGGGTATCCTTTTTGCATTGCTACCACCTACAGGGGAGCCATGTACTTGCAAAAAGATACAACCGGATAGCCGGGCCTGCAAGGCGCGCCCTAATACCCTAAATACATTATTTTTAATGTTGAATCATAAATTTTGAATGAATACAAATACATATGAAATTATCATCCAGATTAATGTATTTAATTCAACATTTAAAATTCATCATTCAACACAAAAAAAAATAGGCTACCTCTTGTAAGAAGTAGCCTATCGTATCTAAAAGAATTCTTTATATAGTAGAGGTAGTTAAACCTTGTCTGCCCTGCACTCTTCCACTGCTCATTAAACCGTCGTACTGACGCATTAACAAGTAAGTTTCAATTTGTTGCAAAGTATCCAAAACAACACCCACCATGATCAATAAGCTAGTACCTCCAAAGAAAGTACTGAACCCTTGAGTTACATGTAATCTTTGAGCAAATCCTGGTAAAATACCTACGATAGCTAAGAAGATAGCGCCTGGTAAAGTAATTTTATCCATGATAGCACCAATATAATCTGCAGTTGGCTCACCTGGTTTAACACCTGGAATAAAACCATTGTTGCGTTTTAAATCTTCAGCAATTTGCTTAGGATTAAAAATCAATGCAGTATAAAGGAAAGTAAATCCAATAACCATGATAGAATAAATCAACATGTACCAAGGATTACTATGATCATTGAATATTTTAACCATACCTTTTGCAGACTCTAAGTTAGTCATAGAAACCAAGGTAGGTAAGAACATGATTGCCTGAGCAAAGATGATAGGCATTACACCAGCACTATTCACCTTTACAGGTAAGAACTGACGAGCACCGCCTACGGTTTTGTTTCCAATGATTTGTTTAGCATAGTTTACCGGTATTTTTCTTACCCCTTGTACCAGGATAATTAATCCCATGATGATTGCAATTAACACTGCAATTTCGATAAGGAATACCAATAAACCACCACCACCACGCTCACTCTTAGAGTTGAACTCCTGAATAAGGGATTGTGGTAATCTTCCTAAGATACCTACCATGATGATAATAGATGTACCGTTACCTAAACCTTTATCCTGAATTCTTTCGCCCAGCCACATTACGAATAATGTTCCTGCAGTTAAAGTAACAACAGTCATGAAGGTAAACATAAAGCCATCAACCATGATAGCGGATGCATAACCACCCTGAGGAGCACGTAAATAAGCTACATAAGCACCAGCCTGGAAGATGGTAACAATGATAGTTAGATAACGAGTCCATTGATTAATTTTCTTTCTTCCGCTTTCTCCTTCTTTCTGTACTTTCTGTAATTGAGGAACTAAGATAGTCATCAATTGCATGAAGATAGAGGCAGAGATATACGGCATAATACCTAATGCGAAAATGGAAGCCTGAGAAAAGGCACCACCAGCAAACGTATCGAATAAGCCCAACAAACCACCAGCACCTTTAGATGCTGCTTTATTGAAAGCTTCTGAATTTGGATTAAGGCCAGGCAATACAACGTGAGTACCAAAACGATATACTAAAATAAACAGAAGTGTGATAGTAATCTTTTGACGCAACTCATCAATTGCCCATATATTCTTTAATGTACCTATAAATTTTTTCACTTAAATCGTCTTTATTGTTTAAGAAAGTTGGCGCAAAGTAATTTGCGGTGGGCAAATTAAAGGAAATTATTTTACAATTTCAACTGTACCACCAGCAGCTTCAATTGCTGTCTTAGCTTTTGCACTAATAGCATTAACCTGGAAAGCTAATTTAATAGTCAATTCGCCAGTTCCTAATACTTTTACTTTATCTGTTTTAGAGATCAGACCATTGATATATAAATTCTCTACAGAGAAAGTTTCAAAGCCATATTTCTCATTTAATTTTTCAATCTGTCCTAAGTTAAATACTGCATATTCAACTCTGTTGATGTTTTTGAAACCTCTTTTAGGTACACGACGTTGGATAGGCATCTGACCACCTTCGTGAGCCATTTTACTCTTGTAACCAGCACGGCTTTGACCACCCTTGTTACCTTTTGTAGATGTACCACCTTTACCGCTGGCTTCACCTCTACCTAATCTTTTTACTTTGTGTACTGAACCTTCTGCAGGTTTTAAATTGTGTAATTTCATTTTACGATGATTTTGTACTTACGGGAAAATCGTCCCTCGCGTTTGTTTAATAAAAAAATAATGTTGAAGAACCATTTTACTGATCATTCAACATTAAAAATTGAGTATTTTTTTATGCTACCTCTTCTACTTTCACAAGATGGCTAACCTTAGTTACCATACCTAGAATTTGTGGAGTAGCTTCAACTTCTCTGGTAGCGTGGACTTTTCTAAGACCTAAAGCTATCAGCGTTTGCTTTTGACGCTCTGGTCTGTCGATACCACTTTTAATTTGCGTAATTTTAATCTTTGCCATATTCGCTAACCCTTTTGGGTGTTGATTTTATAAATAAATATTAATCAGTAACTAAGTGGAATGGATTAACCATTAAACACTTTAGTTAATTTAATTCTTCTGGTTTTAGCAACCTGAATTGGTTCACGTAAAGTAGATAAAGCCTTAATAGTAGCTTTAATTACGTTATGTGGGTTTGCAGATCCAAGGCTCTTAGCCAATACATCGGTAATACCTGCACTCTCCAATACGGCACGCATGCTACCTCCTGCTATCACTCCCGCTCCATGAGCAGCTGGTTTGATAAGAACTTTAGCAGCACCGAATTTAGATAATTGCTCATGAGGAATAGTTCCGTGCATAATAGGAACTTTTACCAAGTTCTTTTTAGCATCATCTATACCTTTAATAATTGCTTCCTGAACTTCTTTAGCTTTACCTAAACCTTGTCCAACAATACCATTACCATTACCAACCACAACAATGGCAGAGAAACTGAAAGTACGTCCACCCTTATTTGATTTAACAACACGGTTGATTGCAACAACTTTTTCTTTAAGTTCAAGATCAACACCTGATTTTACTTTATTATCTACTATTTTAGACATCTTACTAATTTAGAAAATTAAAAATTAAGTCCGCCTTCTCTTGCTCCGTCAGCAACAGACTTTATTCTTCCGTGATAAAGATTACCACCTCTATCAAAAACACATGTAGCAATACCAAGCTCAACAGCTTTTCTAGCTATAGCATTTCCTACTAGTTTAGACTTTTCAGTCTTAGTTACCTTTTGAGCAACGATATCTTTTTCAAGAGAAGAAGATGAAGCCAATGTAAGACCATTTACATCATCAATTAACTGAGCATATATTTCTGCGTTACTTCTAAAAACAGAAAGACGTGGAGTAGCTCCTGTTCCTGCAATTTTTTTGCGGATTCTGTAACGTATCTTTTGTCTTTGTACTAATTTACTATTCATAAAATTATCCTGAGGACGTTTTACTTTTTACAATTTTGTTTACTTACCAGCAGCTTTACCAGCTTTTCTACGAACCGCTTCACCAATATACTTAACCCCTTTACCCTTGTATGGTTCTGGCTTACGTAAGCTTCTTAATTTAGCAGCTACCTGACCTACTAATTGTTTGTCGGTTCCTTCTAAGAAGATCTTAGGGTTCTGACCTTTTTCAGTAAGTGTAGATACGTTTAGTTCTTTAGGAACTTCGAAGATAATGTTGTGAGAATAACCTAAAGCAAGATCAAGAATGTTTCCAGCATTTACAGCTTTGAAACCTACCCCTACTAACTCAAGATCTTTTTTGTAACCTTCTGTAACACCTTTTACAAGATTCGATATTAATGAACGATATAAACCGTGCATTGCTCTGTGACGAATTTGTTCTGTAGGTCTAAGAACGTTTACTACTTCACCTTCAATCTGTACGATAATATCTTTATCAACAGCTTGTTTAAGTTCTCCTTTAGGTCCCTTAACAATTACAACATTCTCTGGTGTTACTTTTACAGTAACTCCTGCAGGTAATGTAATTGGTTGTCTTCCAATACGTGACATAATTTCTAATTTTTATTCGTGTAGAATGTGTTCAGCCGCAACCTAGGCTTAATTATCATTCAATTATTTATTAATAAATGTAGCAAAGAACTTCACCACCTACATTCTGAGCTTTCGCTTGTTTGTCGGTTAATACTCCTTTAGAAGTACTTAAGATAGCAATACCAAGACCATTGATTACTCTTTTAATTTCAGCTGGCTTAGAATATTGTCTAAGACCTGGACGGCTTACTCTTTCAAGACTACGGATAGCTGGTAATTTACTACTTGCATCATATTTCAATGCAATCTTAATTAAACCTTGCTTATTGTCTTCTTCAAACTTATATTTAAGAATATAACCTTGTTCGTACAAAATTTCTGTAATACGTTTTTTAAGATTAGATGCAGGAATTTCCACTAATCTATGACCCGCCATTTGCGCGTTACGTACTCTCGTTAAAAAATCTGCTATAGGATCTGTTACCATAATTGACCTCCAGACCTCCCTAAAAAGGAGTATAATTTGTTTACAATTTTATTATTTACCGTTGTTACCTATTATTAAACAGGATATTACCAACTAGCTTTCTTTACACCAGGAATTTTACCATTTAAAGCCATATCCCTGAAAACGATTCTCGATATGCCAAAGTATCTGATATATCCTTTAGGACGACCAGTAAGTTGACAACGATTCTTTAACCTTACAGGTGAAGCGTTTTTAGGAAGTAAATCCAATGCTGTGTAATCTCCTGCTTCTTTCAAAGCAGCTCTTTTTTCAGCGAATTTAGCAACCAATTTCACGCGTTTAGCTTGTCTGGCTACAATTGATTTTTTTGCCATATTATTTATTTACAATTCTAGTTGTTATCTTTTTTTACATTTTTGAATGGCATTCCAAGCTCTTTTAAAAGCTCATATGCTTCTTCATTTGTCTTTCCAGTAGTTACAAATGTTATATCAAGACCAGTGATTTTATTCACCTTGTCGATATCTATTTCAGGGAAAATTATTTGTTCAGTAACACCTAAAGTGTAGTTACCTCTACCATCAAAAGATTTGTCGTTAATACCTTTGAAATCTCTTACACGTGGAAGCGCTACAGATACAAGTCTATCTAAGAACTCATACATTTTTTCGCCACGTAAAGTTACTCTTGCTCCAATTGGCATTCCTTTTCTCAATTTGAAATTAGAAATATCTTTTGAAGAGTAAGTAGGTACTGCTTTCTGACCGCAAATCTGAGTAAGCTCGTCAACAGCAACATCTACTAATTTCTTATCATTTACAGCTCCGTTAACTCCTCTGTTGATACAGATCTTCTGTAATCTTGGAGTTTCCATTACTGATTTGAAATTAAATTTCTTTACTAGAGCAGGAACAATTTCCTTGGTGTATTTGTCCGCTAATCTTGGACTATATTTAACTGTACTCATTATCTTATTACCTCCCCTGATTTTTTAGAGATTCTAACTAATTTACCTTCAACTCTAGTACGTTGAACTTTTGTAGGAGCACCAGTTTTGGCATCCCAAAGTTGAACATTACTAATAGAGATAGGTGCTTCTATTTTTACTATACCACCTTTGGTATTTTGAGCATTTGGCTTAGTATGTTTAGTAGCGATGTTAACACCTTCAACAACAACTTTTGCCTTCTCAAGTAACACTTCCAACACTTTACGAGGCTTTTTCAAGTCTTTATCTTCTCCGGTGATTACCACAACAGAGTCGCCTTTTTTAATGCTGAATTTTGGTTTAAATCTATTGCTCATTTTATCTAAGCTTTTATTGATCAGTTAATACTGTATGAATGAATAATAATTATAGAACTTCAGGAGCTAATGAAATAATTTTCATATATCCTTTATCACGAAGTTCTCTTGCAACAGGCCCAAAAATACGGGTACCTCTTGGTTCATCTGAATTGTTTAGAAGAACAACTGCATTATCATCAAAACGGATATAAGAACCATCCTTACGACGTAACTTGTTTTTTGTTCTAACTATTACAGCTTTAGAAACAGTACCTTTTTTAATTCCACCTGCAGGTATTGCATCTTTAACTGTAACAACAATCTTATCTCCTATTTTAGCATAATCTTGTCCAGTGTTACCAAGAACTCTTATACAAAGAACTTCTTTTGCACCGCTGTTATCTGCTACATTTAATCTAGACTCTTGTTGTATCATCTTATTTAAGATTTAAAAATGGACTTACGATTCCTACTAACTTTAATTCAAGTAAATGAAAGAAGTGTATTCCAGATTCGAAAAATATTATTTTGCTTTTTCTACAATTTCAACAAGTCTCCAACGCTTAGTCTTGCTAAGAGGTCTTGTCTCCATGATTTTTACTACATCACCAATACCGCATTCAGATTTCTCATCATGAGCATGGAACTTTGTAGTTTTCTTTACGAACTTCCCGTATATAGGGTGTTTTACTTTTCTTTCAACCGCAACTGTAATAGTCTTATCCATTTTATCGCTGGTAACTATCCCTGTTCTGGTTTTACGCAAATTTCTTTCAACTGTTGTTTGCATTGTGTGCTATTTATTTCAGTTAATTAAGCTAACTTTCTTTTTTGTTGTTCTGTCTTTAAACGAGCAACATCTCTTCTTAAATCTTTAATTGTCATAGGATTTTCCAATGGAGAAATCGCATGAGAGAATTTAAGCTTTGTTAATCTCATCTGGTCTTCTGAAATGCGTACCTGTAAATCAGTATCGCTCATATCGTTCAGAATCTTGTTTATACTTTCTTTCTTTGCCATTTATTTGATTTTTAAAAGATGTACTATGATTGTAAATCTCTTCTAACAATAAATTTAGTTTTAATAGGTAGCTTTTGAGATGCAAGTCCCATTGCTTCTTTTGCAGTTTCTTCAGAAACACCATCACACTCGAATATGATACGTCCTGGTTCAACCACAGCAGCCCAGAATTCAGGGTTACCTTTACCTTTACCCATTCTCACATCGGCTGGTTTACGGGTAATAATCTTATCAGGGAAAACACGAATCCATACATTTCCTTCACGTTTCATAGCACGTGTCATACTTTGACGGGCAGCTTCAATCTGACGGTTAGTCAACCAAATTGGTTCTAATGCTTTTAATGCAAATGATCCAAATGATATAGAAGTACCTCTTTTTGCTACTTCACGTATTCTACCTTTTTGTTGTTTCCTATGTTTGCTTCTTTTCGGCTGTAACATTGTACAATCAATTTTTAATATTTGATA
This sequence comes from uncultured Chitinophagaceae bacterium, assembly GCA_903907815.1. Taxonomy (GTDB): domain Bacteria; phylum Bacteroidota; class Bacteroidia; order Chitinophagales; family Chitinophagaceae; genus CANFLJ01. The sequence continues at coordinate 11,636 of CAIVPM010000231.1, forward strand.
AATCTATGGCGATTAAACACCATATTATCTAATCTTGTTTCTATCTTCTTCCACCACCTCTTCTATCACCACCTTGTCCACCTCTTCTGTCTCCTCCTCTATCATCTCTTTGTGCTGGCATGCTATCTGCTTTGCTATTACCGATGATGTTAGGATTCAACTCACGTTTACCAAGAACTTCACCTTTACAGATCCATACTTTGATACCGATTTTACCGTAAACAGTTTGTGCGAATACGTTAGCGTAGTCAATATCCATTCTGAAAGTATGTAAAGGAATACGACCTTGTTTAATTTCTTCAGAACGAGCTATTTCAGCTCCACCAATACGACCACCAACTCTTACTTTTATACCTTCGGCACCCATTCTTAAGGTAGATGCGATAGACATTTTAATAGCTCTCTTGTATGAAATACGATTTTCAATTTGTTTAGCAATAGTGTCGCCAACAATTTGAGCATCCAATTCAGGACGACGTATTTCAAGAATGTTTATTTGAACATCTTCTTTACTGGTAAGCTTTTTCAACTCTTCCTTAATTCTATCAACCTCTCCACCACCTTTTCCGATGATGATACCAGGTTTGCTAGTATGGATAGTTACTATAGTTTTACCAAGTGTTCTTTCGATAACAATTTTTGCTATACCACCTTTGCTGATACGAGCATTAAGGTAGTTACGAATTTTATCATCTTCAACTAGTTTATTAGCAAAGTCTTTTTTACTCGCGAACCAATTACTCTCCCAGCCGCGGATAATGCCAAGTCTGTTGCCAATAGGATTTGCTTTCTGACCCATATTAGGTATTCAATTAAATTTTAGAATCTACAATTATACTTACGTGATTACTGCGCTTTCTGATTTTATAACCTCTTCCCTGAGGAGCTGGTTGCATACGTTTCAATGTTCTACCACCATCTACAAAAACAGTTTTTACAATAAGATTACTTTCAGCTGCGCTAGCACCTTCATTTTTTTGTTCCCAATTATTAATCGCACTTTTCAACAATTTTGCTAAAGGAACAGCATTGTGTTGTGGGTGAAATTCTAATATGGCTAATGCTTTGTCAACTTCCATGCCTCTAATAACATCCGCTAATAGTCTCATCTTACGAGGACCAGTTGGATAGTTTCTTAATTTAGCTATTGCTTCCATTTTATATTATTATTATTAGCCTTTTAATTATTTTTTCTGACCAGAGTGACCTCTGAAGTTTCTTGTTGGAGAAAACTCACCCAGCTTATGTCCTACCATGAATTCGGTAACATATACAGGAATAAATTTGTTTCCATTATGTACAGCAAATGTGTGCCCTACAAAATCAGGAGTAATTGTGCTTCTGCGACTCCATGTTTTTATAACCGCCTTCTTTGCTGATCCGTCGTTGATAGTTAGTACTTTACCTTCCAGGTTAGCATCAACGTAAGGACCTTTTTTAATTGAA